>CAADGJ010000186.1 GCA_900696505.1 uncultured Nitrosospira sp. | reverse complement strand
GTGCGTTAGGTGAGGGAACCCATGTCGATGACGAAGCGGTACCGCACGTCCCCGCGAACGAGGCGATCGTAGGCTTCATTCACCTTCTGAATCGGGATGACTTCCACGTCGGCGCCGCATTTGTGCTTCGCGCAGAAATCCAGCATCTCCTGTGTTTCCTGAATGCCGCCGATCAATGAGCCCACCAGCCTCCGCCGTTGGAGGATCAACGGAAAAGCCCCCAGTTGCGCCGGTTTGTCCGGCACCCCGACGAGAATCATGGTGCCGTCGGTTTTGAGCAATTCCAGCTGTGCATCCAGGTCATGGGGCACCGACACGGTGTCCAGAATGAAGTCGAATTGTTTGGCGAGAGTGGTGAAGGTTTTGGGGTCAGAGGTCTTGTGAAAATCTTTGGCGCCCAATCGTTTGGCATCGCGCCGCTTTTTGTCGGAATGACTCAGCACGGTCACGTGAGCGCCCAAGGCTTTTCCGATTTTGACCGCCATGTGCCCCAGCCCTCCCAGCCCGACAATCGCCAGGCGGTGCCCCTTTCCCACTCCCCAATGGTGTAACGGTGAGTAGGTCGTGATGCCGGCGCAGAGAAGCGGGGCGGCTTCCTCGGGACGCAATTGCTTAGGGATGCGAAGCACGTAGCGCTGATCGACCACCACTTTGGTGGAGTAGCCGCCATAGGTCGGCGTGACGCCGTCCCGCTCCTTCCCGTTGTAGGTAAAGCTGATGTGGCCTTCGCAGTACTGTTCTTCGCCTTTTTTGCATTGCGGGCAGGTCCGGCAGGAATCGACGAAGCATCCCACGCCGACCATTTGACCCACCTTGAATTGTTTCACGGAGGCGCCGACCTGTTCGACAACGCCCACGATTTCATGTCCAGGTACCATGGGGAAGATCGAGCCGCCCCATTCATCCCGTGCCTGATGCACGTCCGAATGACAAATGCCGCAGTAGCGGATGCCGATAAGCACGTCCTGCCTTCCCACGTTTCTTCGTGAGAACGTAAACGGAGCCAGTCGGGATTTTGCGGTGCGGGCGGCATAACCTTTGACGTCAATCATGGTCCTGTTCCTTACGGTCTGATCGTACAGCGTAATCGTGGGTCTGAAGTTATTGAGGCTGCGCGGGTTGAGAGTGATCCGGTTCGAGTGTGATGCCGATGATGCCCGGGTCTTGTTCCCAGGCACCCGGCGCAATGAGCCCCAGCAGCGGCAGCAAGAACAAGGCACCACCGATGACATCGACGATGCCGACACTACTGAGTTTCCGGCCGGTTACTCGGGTCTGTGGTGTGTAGCCGGGCTTTTGTACTTCGACCGTCAGGTCTCCGCGGCGTGGAACCTGGTACTGCAGCGGGGTTGTACCGGCCGAGGTGCCGTTGATCAAGACATTCGCGCCCGGGGGATCTGAATTCACCGTCAGTGATTGAGAAGTTCCGCCAAAGAGAGAGCAGGCCGTCAGATTCAGATAGCAAACCGTGAGGCAGGCGATACCAACAGTTCTTTGCACGCTGCCAGGATGTGATGTTTCCGCCATCTGCGACTCCCCTTCAATGCTGTCGGGTCATCGTTACCATAGCTTGTCCAGCTTGACAAGGTACGGAGGGGCGGATGCGACGAGAGAGCGATGGTGCGGCCAATCGGATGGCGAAGGCTTTGGCCTTCGCCATCCGATCAGTGACCATGGTTACGGCTGGCTAGGGACTGTTGCGAGGATAGGTGCAAAAATCGGGTCTGCATCCAGCACCGCTTTCAGTAAACCTGTATGGAGGAAATAGCGCCAGGCCTCGTTCGTTTTCCCCGGCACTTCATCGAACCAGCGTTTGGCTTCGGTGAGGTGATGGAGCATCTTCTCCTTGTCCCCATAGTTGGGCAGAAAGATCATGGTATAGGCCATGGCATATTCTGCGAGGAACTTATCCAAGGGAAGTTCGGCAAATGCCAGTGAGGCTTCGGCATTGGCATAGGCTCGCGGAGTTTCCGTGTCATGCAAAATCCGGTTCCAGGACACCTTGTTGATACGAGACCAGGCCAGTTGCAAGAGGGCTTCGGCTTTGGGTGTTCTGCGATGCTCCGGAATATCCCTGACCAACGCTTCGAAGGTTTCGACCATCGGAATCTGATCATTGTTCCATCGATAGGCCACCCCTAGCCGAAACCGGTTGTCGAGTTGTTCCGGTCTGATCTCGGCCAAGGTTTGCAGAGCCGGTATGAGGCGATAAAGAAAATCTGCTGGCGTGGGTTGCGCGAGGCCGCCCATTTCCATGCCGTTGGAGAGGTCCAGGCGCATGCCTTGCGCGTAAATGTTCCAATAAAACTCATCCAGCACGATGCCAAGCGCCGGATCCTTGACCGGCACTTGATGACTGCTTCTCGCCTCCCGCAGCAGCGCGCTGTATAGATGACGGGTCAACACCGTAAGGGCATCGGGCTGTTTGGGATCGATGATCAAGACACGGTTCAGCAAGGCGACCCGGTCGCGCAGGTCTGGGAAGATGGCGGCCCGTGCCGCCGCCGCGGTCAGGACACCCGGTTGGTCGTCCGGTCCCCACCAGGCCATGGATTCAGGTAACGCGCGGCTGGTTTCCGTCGTGAAGGGAATTTTGTCTGCCATCATGCCGGGTGCTTCCGGCTGTGAAGGAACCGGCAGGTTGAACACCGCCGTATCCCCAGGAAAACCATGTTGCTTCAGCCCGCTGAAGACGACCCACTGCAGGGTGACGGATTTCAACGCTCGCCGCGGCCGCTTGATCGTATTCGTCCACTTCACGTTCCCGGCAGCATAGGTGACGGGCGATGTGAGGGGATCCTGATACTGCACGGACAGTTGGACCAGGGTGGTCGGAGCGGCCAGGACTTTTCCGGTGCGCGCCAGCTTGAAGGACCCGGAGGGGATCGTGCGGCTGTTCAAGGCGGTCACATGCAGTCCGCTGCCCGGAGGGGCAACACCCACGGCATCCGCCACAAACGCGGAGGCAGGCGCTCTGGGGAGGTCATCGCCGAAGAACAGCAGCGGACCCGTGCTCGGCCAGATGATATCCATCGCTATGTCTGACCTGGTGAGCATGGGGGCATAGGCGTCGGTCAGGTTCTGCCAGCACGCGTCGTAAGACGGATCATCTTTCGGCGCGAATTGTTTCACCTTCGTTGGCGAAGCAGTGAGGTGCCGATACTGGCAGGCAAAGTCCAATTGGCCGGCGGTCACGCGATCGCCCTGCGAAAGTGCTTCAGCATACCGTATGGCTGTTTGTATCGCCGGTGTGGTTTTAGGGGGGCCGGTCTTGGCATGTCCCTTTCCGCCCACGGCCGGCGCGGATTCAGCGATTCCCGCCCAGGAGCCGAATGCAAGCGCCAGGGTAAGGATGGCAATGGTCTGTCGGTGATGGCACAGGTTCCCGCGGATCATACGAAGGACCTCCGATGAGGATAAAAGAAGGTCACTCTATCACGCGGCTCTTTTCAGACGAAAGAGGCCTGGCTTAAGAACACGTGTTCAGGGAGTCGGGGGAGTAGCGGTGGGAGAACGGGAAAATTGAATCAGGGAGCGAATGTATTGGAGCACGGCTTGTTGATCTTCCTCCGGGAGCGCCTCCTTCCAGCCGGGCATGGCTGTGCGGGGTTTGCCTTGAGCAATCGTCCGGAGCAGTTCCTTGTCTGTCTTTGCAGAGGTGGCTGCAGAGACGAGATTCCCCGGGCGCGGCGATAAAAACGGAGCCTTGGGGCCATCGCCCTTCCCCGCGGTGCCGTGGCAATCCATACAATGTTCACGATACAGGGATTGGCCGCGTTGCAGGCCGTCAGGGGGCTGGGCGAGGAGGATGCCAGTGCCGCTGCCGATGAGCAGCACCATGATCGGAAGGCCGCTGGAACATGCGTGAAGAAACCGCGACGCAGAACGAGTCTGTGAGAGGGAATCAGTTGCCGACGGCTCATGCACAGCCGTGATGGGCTTCGGACGCGTCACGATGGCTCATACCGTCGCGGCGGCCTTTAAGATCTGGCGTCGAAGTGCGGCTCGATCGTGCTCAGAGAGGGAGGGGGAGGGCCGATGCTGGCACAGCCGGACCGTCTGGCGAAGGGAATCGAGGAATATTTCGCAATTCGGGCAGTCGCCGAGGTGCGCGCGGATTTCCTGGCAGATCTCGCCGGACAGCTCGTCGTCCAGATAGGCTGAAAGGCGTTCCAGAACTTTGACGCAATTCCGTTTGCGGTGACCCTGATGCGGGGTGGGCTTGCGAGTGCCTGGATATGTGCGTACGCGGTCTGCCATGGTCATACTGCTTCTTTGACTATACCAAACTATCGATCCACAGTGGTAACCGCGTGGTGAAATTCCTCCGCGAGCCCTTTTCCACTGAGTTCTTTTCTGACAAACAGACGGGCTCGATGGAGCCGGGATTTGATGGCGCGCTCGCTCAATCCGAGGATGTCGCCCACTTCTTTGGCGCTCAACCCTTCCATGTCGCGCAGAACGAGGACCATGCGATACTTGCGCGGTAATTTGGCGATGGCCCGGTCTAAGATCTCGCGCAGTTCCTTATTCTCGAGCGCTTCCTGAGGGCTCAGTCCCTCCATCGGTATCTGCAGCGCAAACTCGCCTTCCGACGTCGGCACGAATTCGGTCAGCGACAGCTCGCGTTCCGGCTCGCCTTTGCGTTTTCGGCGCATGCGCTGACAGGCATGGGAGGCGATGGCATAGAGCCAGGTCGACACGCGCGCATCCCCGCGAAAGCGATCATAGGCGCGATAGGCGTTGAGAAATGTTTCCTGCACCAGATCTTTGGCCGCTTCGGCTTCGCCGCAAAGCCGATAGGCAAAGCGGTACATGACGTCGACATGGTCTCGATACAGCTGGTCGAATGGATGGGATGCGGAGTGGGGCAGGCCGTGCCCATCAGATGACGCCGGCGGACTTTTCTTCCGTGATGCCATACGCGGAAGCGAGTCTACGGGTGGTGTTCAGACCCTGTCAAGCGAACGGCCGGGTCGCCACCCGCGTTGATGGCGACGGCTAATTGACGCGCCGGACGTCGAGGAGTTCGCCTTGCCGGCCCAGTTCGACCGTAATCGGCAAGCCTTCCTTCACGGCCGAGAGGGCCGCCGGCCGTTGCGCGAGCGGAATGGACTGTGCGCCCTCGGGTCCCTGCATGATCAGTGCGCTCTGCCCTTCCGGTGCATAGGTCAACGGGCCGGAGAGAAAGCGGCGGGATGGAGTGGACACACCGTCTTGATACAGGTCGATGGCCACGTGCCGATCCTGCACCCACACCGACATCTCTTGCCCGACTTTGGCGTTGCGAACACCGGTTTTCCCGCTCACGGTGACGATTCCCAGAGGAGTTTTGAGAAACACATAGTTCGACTTCAGCTTCGAAACCGTGCCGTTCAAGAGAAGATGGACGGAGGATGGTGTACGCGGAACCTGATTCACTTGAAGATCGTATTGCACGTCATGCAGGCCGCGAACCGTGCCGGATCCATCCACCTCAATGGTAAAGGGCTGTTCGTCTGAACGGCTGGCAATTTTCGCTGCGAGCCCGCCGAGGGCGAACGATTGCTCGCCGTCCGGCGTCCAGAGCGCGACCGTCTGTTTTTCGGGGGAGGTGAAATTGGGCATGGCCGTCACATACCGATGCACCAGTTTGTCGGCCCCCCTCTCGCGGATATCAATGACTGTGGTCGTGCCATGAACCCAGAGTGTGATCTTTTGCGAATTTTTGACGTCGCGCAGCGTCGTTTTTGAACTGAGGGAAAGAGGTCCGATCGGTGTTTGGAGAAAAACGATTCCCGGCTTGGATCTCCAAATGGAACCGGATACTTGCACGGAAGGGGAAACGGGCGCAGTGGCCACGGTCTGGGTCGGTTCCGGTTCAACCGGAAGCGCCTCCGGTGCAACTGGTTCAACTGAGGCAGCCGGCTCTTCGAGTGGAGGTGGTTCGATGAGCGGGGCGGAGGGTTCAGCCCAGCCTGCTGAGGGCAGGCAGCTCAGAGAAAGCAGCGCACTCAAGGAGAGGGAAATGCATCGGAATCGTTGGTCGGAATTCACGAGAGTTACCATAATGTGTATCGAATGATGCGGTGTGGAATGGTTTCACGCCGATTGAGCGGGGGAGAAACCGGCCATTACTGGTGAATGGCCGGTTCTGCCGGATCGTACGTGGCGTACAACGTCTCCTGTGCGAATAACATGCTGGTCGGCATGAGTCAAGTTGAAAGGCCTTCGGGACCTCTATGTAGGTCATTCAGGAAGTGGGATATGCGACGGACTGTAGCAGGAGCGCCACGGTCTGCGATGCTGTCTCCCGCGCACTATTTTTTGCGGACCATCAAACGGATGGGGGTGCCGGAAAAATGATATTCCTTCCGGATTTGGTTCTCAAGAAAACGGAGATAGGCCGGCGTCATGTTGTCAGGATGTCCCACAAACAGCGCAAAGGCGGGAGGACGTGTGGCCACTTGCGTCACAAACGCCGATTTACTCGCTTTGGCCGGCTTGCCTTTCCTCACCGGCAGCGGGTGTTCTTCTAACAGACCCTGAAAAAACTGGTTCAGCGCCCCCGTGGGAACCCGTTTGCAGAAGGAGAAATAGACCTGATCGATTAATGCGAAGAGGCCGCGCAAGAAATCCTGCTCCAGCGCCGAGATAAAGAGCACCGGCGCCCAGGCGAGAAACGGAAAGCGGCGTTCAAGGTCCTGTTTGTACGCTTCTCGAGCATCCACGTCATCGGCCTTGAGATCCCATTTGTTCACGACGAGAATGCAGGCGCGACCCTGTTTGAGGACGAGGCCCGCAATCTTGGTATCCTGTTCCGTCACACCTTCTTCCGCGTCGAGCAGAAGCACCGCGACATCTGACCGGCCGATGGCCCGAAGGGAGCGCGCCACGCTGTAGCCCTCGATCCCGCGTTCGACACGGCCTCGCCGGCGGATACCGGCCGTGTCGGTCAGGACATATTGCCGATCTTTAAAGGTGGCAATCGAGTCTACCGGATCGCGGGTGGTTCCGGGCACGTTGCTGACCACGACCCGCGCCTCGCCGAGTACTGAATTGACCAGGGTGGACTTCCCGACGTTCGGCCGCCCGACGATGGCAATGCGGGGGATTTCCGTCGGGGTTTCTTCACCCGGCGGGTCGACCATATGGGGAAACAAATCGTCGAGCAATTCGGCCACGCCGATACCATGTTCCGCTGAGAGCGGATACAGGTGCTCTTGCCCCAGGCGATAGAAGTCGGCCACGAGCGGATCGGCCTTGGGCGTATCGACCTTGTTGATCACATAAAACACCGGCTTGTCGGAGCCGCGCAACGTCGCGACCACCTCTTCATCGGGCGGCGTGAGCCCGGCTCGGGCATCCAGGACGAGGACTAGAATGTCGGCCTCCGCGATGGCGAGTTGAGATTGTTGCCGGATGAGCGACAACATTCCTTCAGAGGCCGTCGGATCGAGTCCGCCGGTATCGACTAAGCGGAAATGGCGGTTGCGATAGGTGGCGTCAGCATAGTTGCGATCTCTGGTCACGCCGGGCACATCGTCCACAATGGCGGCTCGCGTGCCGAGAATGCGATTGAAGAGGGTCGATTTACCCACATTGGGACGCCCCACGAGGGCGATAATGGGCAGGCGACCGCCTTCCAGCGTGAAGAGCGGTGTGACGGGACCACGAGCGGGTTTTGTGCGTGACATGGCCTGCGACGGTAACATAGAAATTTCGTTGAACACAATGACTCGTCTTGTCTTACCGGTCTCCGTTATACTGAACTGATGCTGCAGCACCGCACGGACCCGACGCCTCATTCCGTCGATTGGAGTCACATCGACGATGTCCTCCTCGACATGGACGGCACGCTCCTGGACCGCCATTTCGACAACTTTTTTTTCGAAGAAGAACTGCCCAGACGGTACGCGGTGAAACATGCATTGGCCTTCGCGGAAGCCCGGGATCGACTGATGAGCATGTATCGTTCTGTAGAGGGCGAACTCGCCTGGACCGATCTGCATTATTGGACCGAGCAGGTACAGATCGATGTGGTGGCGATGCATCGAGAACTCGACCACATGATTGGATTCCTCCCCGATGCCGAGGCGTTTCTCCTTTCGTTGCGGCGGCTCGGAAAGCGGGTCACGATTCTCACGAACGCGCACCGGGCGGGCGTTGAGGTCAAAACTGCCAAAACCGGTCTACACCGGCAGGTCGATCGCATCGTGGATGCGTTCGAGGTAGGATGGCTGAAGATGCGCTCCGAATACTGGCCGACCTGTCAGGAGCTGGTCGGCTTCGATCCATCACGGGCGTTGTATATTGATGATGACGAGCAATGTCTCGCGGCGGCAGAACAGTTCGGCATCGGCCGGATCTTTCATCGCTCGAAGTCGAGCTCTCAAGCCTCGCCGGTTCCCTCCGCACGATTCCACTCCATCGAAAATTTCCAATCGATCCTGCCCCGGTGATTCACGGGCGTGGCGCTCGCGCACCCGTGTCACTCGCCGAGTGGCTACTTGGCGGAATCGAGTAGTTCGCGAAGTTTTTGGGCGAGCTCCGTCGGTAAAAACGGTTTTTGAATGAAGCCGGTTCCCGGTTCCGCCAGGAACGTCGGCAACACACTCCCTTCCGCATATCCCGACATAAAGAGTACGCGAAGGCTGGGCCATTGCTGCCGGAGGCGTTCGGCCAGCGCAGGGCCTGTCATCTGCGGCATGACGACGTCCGTGAGGAGAATATGGATGGGCGTCTTGGCGGCGGCCACGAGGCGAAGGGCCTCCTGCCCGCTGGAGGCCTCGATCAACGTGTATCCATAATCCGAGAGGGCCTGCGTGAGCAGCATCCGGACCGCTGTTTGATCTTCGACCAGGAGAATGGTTTCGTGACCACAGTGAGGGCGCGAGGGAGTGGCCGGAGCAGCGGCTGGGGATGGAGCCTGAGCCAACGGAAAATACATGTCGAACGTGGCGCCGTCGCCAGGGTTGCTGTCAGCGAAGATAAAGCCCTGACTTTGTTTGACGATGCCATAGACCGTGGCGAGGCCGAGGCCGGTGCCTTTGCCCTCTTCCTTGGTGGTGAAGAAAGGTTCGAAAATATGTGAGAGGGTGGCCCGATCCATGCCCTCCCCGGAATCGCGTACGGAGAGCCGCACGTACCGGCCGGGAAGCATCGCGGGATGAGGCACCGGCTGGTCCGCAGTCAAGGTGACGGTCCTTGTCGCAATGGTGAGCGTCCCCCCTTCGGGCATGGCGTCCTTGGCATTCACCGCGAGATTCAGCACGACCTGATCGATCTGGCCCTTGTCTGCGCGGATGATGCAAGGCTCAGCGGTGAGGTCTCTCACGAGGGCAATGTCTTCGCCGATCAAGCGTTCAATCATGGAGCTGGTCGATGAGAGCGCCTCATTGAGATCGAAAACCTGGAAGGTCAGGACCTGCCGACGGCTGAAGGCCAGAAGCTGCTTGGTTAGAGCGGCCGCCCGCTGACCGGCGGTCAGGATTTCGGTCAACGAGCGATGCAGGGGATCCTCGGCGCGGACCTGCTCGAGCAGCAGCATGGCGCATCCGTTGATGACCGTGAGCAGATTGTTGAAATCGTGCGCGCCGCCGCCCGCCAATCGTCCAATACCCTCCATCTTGTGCGCTTGCCGGAGCTGCTCTTCGAGTTGTTTGTGCTCCGTGACGTCGATGAAAAATCCGATTGATCCGGTCGATTGGCCGCCCGGGCCTTGCAGCAACGTTCCCCACATATTGATGTCGATGAGGCTGCCATCTTTGCGCTTCCGGCGCAGTTCGAGACCGCGCGGGGCGTTTCCGCTCATGACGGAATCCCATAATTCATCGGACTCCCGTTCTTGTCCCGGGGGGACGTATGGAAGTTCCTGTCCGAGAACCTCCTCTCTGGTCCACCCGAATAATGAGGTGGCGGCGGCGTTCCACGTCGTGACATGTCCGGCCTGGTCCAGTTCGATCATGGCCAACGGAGATTCTTCGATGATGGTCTGTAGATGCGCGGTCATGCGCCGCAACTCGCTCGTGCGTTCGCGGACGTGTTGTTCCAACGCTTCCTGCGCCTGCCGGCGGTCGGCCGCTTCCAAGGTCAGCGTCGCCATGGCGGCGAGAGAGGCAGCGAACGCTTCCTCCTCACTGGTCCAGGTCTTAGGCGAGCCGGTATGTTCCAGGCACAGGACTCCTACCACACGTCCATGGCGACGAATGGGCGCGTCCAGCATCGAGGTGATGCCGAGCGGGATGAGATACGAAGGAGTTAGTTCGCTGGTGCGCGGATCAGATTGTGCCGTATGGGCGGCCAAGGAATAGGGCTCCGTCTCCAGGGCGTGAAGATAGGCCGGATACTCTTTGGTGGAAAGCATGGTTCCCTGGCTATGGCGGTTGGCGGTCGCCTCGAACAAGTCTTGTAGAACCAGGGTTGACTGGGTGCCGTCGAAGAGCCAGATGCTTGCTCGTTCAACCGCGAACGTACCGGCCGCATGTTCGGTCATGGCGGGAAACGCCTGTTGAGGATGCCCGCTGTGAATGGACGGATCTTCCGCCAGCTTATGGAGGACGGATTGTTGTGTGGCGAGTTGGCCCAACCGCCGTTGTTCGATTTCCTGTCGCTGTTTCTGATCCGTGATGTCCTCGGAAATGCCGAGGAGATATCGAGGGACGCCGGTGTGATCATAGAGGGGAAGCTTCATCGTATGCAGCCACCGCACGCCATGGTCCTTGGTCTGGATCGGCTCGGCTGGAATGTCCAGCAGTGCGCCGCCGGTGAGTACTTCCCGATCCCTCGCGGTAAAAAATGCCGCCTGTTCATGAGGGAAGAGATCGAAGTCGTTTTTCCCTAGCAACGCTTCCCGTGGCAGGCCGATGAGCTGTTCGCCAGCCTTGTTGAACTGGGCGAAGCGGAGTTCCTTGGCATCTTTCAGGAAGACCATATGGGGGATGTGTTCGACGATCGATTCGAGGAGCTGGCGCGTTTGTGTCAGGGCGTCTTCCATGCCTTTTCGTTCGGTCACGTTTTCGCACACAATGACGATGTCGAATCGGCCGTCCGGGTTCCGAACGGCGCGGGCGGCTTCTCTCACCCAGAGATGGCTGCCGTCCTTCCTGATCTTCCGAAACTCCCAACGAAGCACCTCACCCGGTCGGGCGAGGCAGTCGTCGAAATGCTGTTGCATGCTGGCCTGATCCTCCGCGTGCACGATGAGAGATACGGGTTGGCCGATTAATGCGTCTGCCTCATATCCCAATTCGGCGGCGGCGGTGGCATTGACCGTGAGGAGCGTGCCTTTGGCGTCGACGGTCAACAACATTTCGGGGCTGCTTTCATACAGCGCCCGGTAGTGCTCCTGGCTGAAGCGCAAGGCTTCTTCGGTCTGTTTCCGCGCGGAGATGTCGCGCATCACGGCCTGGAAGCCTATGACCTCCTGGTCCCGAAGCAGCAGCTGGACGTTTTGGCCCACCCACAGAGTCTGATGCGTTTTTGTGACCAGGGGGAATTCGTAGTAGGTGCTGGGGGTCTTTCGGAGAAACTGGCGGATGTAAAAGTGTTCCGTGCTGCGGCGGTAGTTCGGATGTACCAGATCCAGCGCGCGATGTCCGAGCATTTCGGTCTCGTGATAGCCCAGCAGGCGGATAACCGCGGGATTGATAAACGTAAACCGGCCGCTCCTGTCGGTTCGATAAATGATGTCCTGGGCATATTCCATCATGAACCGGTAGTGCTCGCTATGCACATTCAAGAGCAGCGCAGTCTGCTCTCCCTCTTCCAATTGCGACGAGAGCTGATCCACTAATTGTGCGTTGTGATATTTGAGCTGGAGCGTCTCGCGAACGTTGTTGGAGGTTCGATATGCCGTATAAACCATCAGCAGGGAAAACAGCAGCGTGCAGATGGCCATGGGCAGGGCTTGCTCATGGTTGAGGAAAAAGAACCGCAGAATCAGCGGGGCCAGAGTCGGAACGGCAAAGGACAGAAACGCATCGAATCGCGCCGCCAGCGTCGAGGACGCGCCCGCAGACACGCCTCCCAGCACAAAGGCCAGGAAGACCTGATGAGCCAGTGACGATTCGGGAAAGACGAGCAGGGCCGTAGCGCCCCAACCGAGTCCGGCCAGCAACGTTCCCGTCAGGAAGGCGCGGTCCCATCGTCGTATCGTCGAGGGCGTCGGCGATGTAGAGGCGAACGAACGAGCCAGTCCATACCGACCGATCGATAAGAGCAGATGATACGCCAGCCAGGCGAGTAGCCGATCATGCGGCAGGACGTTCCAATTGACGAAGACCAACGCGACGGCGCATCCGAGGCCGGCAATGAGCGCCGCGGGCATGGCCTGATAGAGTAGGGCGACGCGCTGAAATGCCAGGCTGGTCTCTCTGGCTGAATCGATCGAGTCGGAGGATGAGGTCGAGGAGGGATGATTGCCCGGAAACATCTGGGAGACGGCCATCGGGATCACTCCCGTTTACGAGAAGCATACATGCAAAACACTCCTGTATAGGCGCAGTCTACAAAATTGGCGGGAGGGATACAATTTCCCTGTAACATATGGATTACTACGTGGAGAAACCGGCGGTGCCAGCCCTGCCGCGATACATCTCTCCGCCGATGCGAGGGACGCCGGGCAAGGTATAACGATCGAGCTGTTCCACGCGAAAACCGGCTTGCGTGATGAGGCGATCGATGCGTCGATTGAGATTGCAGCCGCAGGCCACCACCTGTTGCAGCGGGTTGAGTCGGTCCTGCCAGCGGGCGATCGCAGGGTCGTCGCTTCGGCCGTGTTCAAGGAACAGGAAGCAGCCGTCAGGTTTCAGGACTCGCCGGACTTCTCGCAAGGCCGCGCAGGGATCCGGAATCGTACATAAGGTGAAGGTGCTGACGGCGCAATCGAACAGACCCGAGGCATAGGGCAACACTTCTGCGCTCAGCTGACGAAGGTGGACGGGAAAGGGCGCGCTCGCCACCCGCCGGGCGACGCGGTCAGGCAAAAGCGTCGCAGGTTCCACCGTATGCAAGTCCGTGATGGCCGACGGGTAGTGCGGCAGGTTCAGCCCAGTCCCAAAGCCAATTTCCAGCACCGTTCCATGGGCTGGAGCAAGGACGAGGCGGCGTTCGGTCTGGAAGCGCTCTCCGCGGAGCACCCAATCCATGAGCCGGGGGAACATGTAGGTGGCGTAAATACTCAAGGGCATTCCTCGACGGGCGAATGGGCGCGGTTGGTGCCGCTCTTGCTGCCGTCTCGCCGTGTATTTGAGCAGGAGTGGCGCTGAGGATCAAGCGAAGCGGACGTGCCCATTCAGAGTCCCTTTCTCCGCTGCGTCCTTGTTGCCGCGTACCGCGTATGCTACAGTCGTCCGTTCTTCAGTCGGGCGCCAATCACCACGTCACCTATGATGTTCATACGATGAGCAAATCCTACGATCACCAAGCTGTTGAATCGAAGTGGCAGGCCTACTGGGAGACCTACCGCCCATTTCGGGCCTCGGATGACCCCTCGAAGCCTAAGTTCTACTGCCTGGACATGTTTCCCTATCCGTCAGGGTCCGGGCTGCACGTCGGGCACTTAGAAGGGTATACCGCCACCGATATTGTATCCCGCTATAAACGCATGCGCGGCTTCAACGTGCTGCATCCGATGGGGTGGGATGCGTTCGGCTTGCCGGCCGAACAATATGCCGTGAAAACCGGTGTCCATCCCGCCATCACCACCGCTCAAAATATTGCGACCTTTAAGCGGCAGATGAAACGCGTAGGACTCTCCTACGATTGGGAACGCGAACTCAGCACGACCGATCAGGATTACTATCGTTGGACGCAGTGGATCTTCCTGAAACTGTTCGAGCGTGGCCTGGCCTATGTGGCGGAGGTTCCGGTCAATTGGTGTCCGGCGTTGTCGACGGTGTTGGCGAACGAAGAAATCGTCGATGGCAAAAGCGAGGTCGGCGGATTCGATGTCATCCGCAAGCCGATGCGGCAATGGGTGTTGAAGATCACCGCCTATGCGGAGCGGCTGCTCGAGGATTTGAGCCTGGTCGAATGGCCGACCAGTACGCTCGAGATGCAGAAAAACTGGATCGGCCGCTCGATCGGCGCCGAAGTTGATTTTGCCCTGGCCGACACGACAGGAAATCTGCGTGTTTTCACGACCCGGCCCGATACGCTGTTTGGTGCGACCTATATGGTCGTGGCTCCTGAACATCCCCTGGTCGATGTGGTGACGACTCCGTCGCAGCGGGTACAGGTGGTCGACTATCGAGACGCGGCTGCCCGCAAAAGCGATCTGCAACGCCAGGAATTGGATAAAGTCAAAACCGGCGTCTTCACGGGTGGCTACGCTATCAATCCCGTCAATCATGAACGCCTGCCGATCTGGATTGCCGACTATGTGCTGATGAGTTATGGCACCGGCGCGATCATGGCGGTGCCGGCTCATGATGAACGCGACTGGGCCTTTGCCACGCAATATCATCTGCCGATTCGCGAGGTGATTCAGGGCGGCCAGGTGGAACAGGCGGCATTCGTCGAGACGGAGCGAGGTCGTGTGATCAACTCGACCACACCGGACGGGTCCTGTTCGCTCGACGGGTTATTGCCTGTGGATGCGATTCCCAAAATGACAACCTGGCTCGAAACCCACGGCAAGGGCAAGAAAACCATCAATTACAAACTTCGGGATTGGCTCTTCGCCCGCCAGCGTTATTGGGGAGAACCGTTTCCTATCGTCTGGGTTGACGGCGAGCCCCGGCCATTGCCGGAGGAGCAGTTGCCGCTGACCTTGCCTGAGACAAAGAATTTCAAGCCGTCCGGGAGCGGCGAAAGCCCGTTGGCCAATCTCGAGGAGTGGTTGACGACGACGGATCCTGTCTCCGGCCAAGCGGCGCGGCGAGAGACGAATACGATGCCGCAATGGGCTGGTTCTTGCTGGTATTACCTGCGGTTCATCGATCCGAAAAACACCCGGCAACTGGTCGATCCGGCGAAAGAGCAATATTGGATGCCGGTGGACCTCTATATCGGCGGCAGTGAACATGCCGTGCTGCATTTGCTGTACAGCCGGTTCTGGCACAAAGTGTTGTTCGATGCCGGTGTGGTGAGCACGCCGGAGCCGTTCAAAAAGTTGGTGCATCAAGGCATCGTACTCGGCGAAGACAATCAGAAGATGTCGAAGTCGCGCGGCAATGTGGTGAATCCTGATGAGATGATCGACCAGTTCGGAGCCGATGCCGTCCGCTTGTACGAAATGTTCATGGGTCCCCTCGAGTCGATGAAGCCCTGGAGCACGCGTGGCGTGGAAGGCATCACCCGCTTTCTTGACCGGGTCTGGCGGCTCATGATCGGCGAAGACGGCGCGTTGAGCGCTTCGGTGACGAATATCACACCGACCGCTGAGCAGCTGCGACTGCTTCACTACACGATTAAAAAAGTCACCGAAGATATTGACGCCTTGCGATTCAATACCGCCATTTCACAGATGATGGTGTTTACGAACGACATGACGAAATTGGATCAGCGGCCCCGCGCATTGTTGGAACCGTTCGTGTTGTTGCTGTTGCCCTTTGCGCCGCATCTCAGCGAGGAACTCTGGGAACGGCTCGGTCATCAACCGAGTGCCGGGCAACAAGCCTGGCCTCCGTTCGATCCGGCCTTGGTGGTCAGCGATCGACTCACGATTCCAATTCAGGTCAACGGCAAGCTGCGTGGAAAGCTCGAGGTGGATGCCGGGGCATCACGCGACCAGCTGGAGCCACTCGCCAAAAAAGAAGTCGCCGAATGGCTGCAGGGGAAAGAGCCGAAAAAGGTGATTTACGTCGAGAAGAAGTTGATCAATTTCGTGGTGTGATGCCATGCCTCGCTACCTGTTGTTGCTTGTCTTGGGTCTGTGCGCGGTGAACATCACCGCCTGCGGCTACCAGTTCCGGGTACAGGGCGCCGGTCCTACGATCGGTGGCGCGTCGGAACCAGCAGTAAAGCGGTCTCAGGCACCGAAACTGGCGATTCTTCCCATCTCCAATAGCACCTACGAGCCGAACTTCGAGATTAAGCTGGCCAACTATTTGCGCCGGGAGTTTTCTGCAGGGGCGGGGGCGGAAATTGTCGGCCCCTCCGCCGGGGCAGACTTGTATCTGTCCGGCCAGATCATGCAGATTTTACTGCCGACCTTGAGTTTCGATCAGACCACTACCTTTGAAAGCCGCGTCGAAATGCTGGTGAGTGTGCGGATCGAGGATGCCAAAACCAAGCGACTGGTGTGGTCGCAGGTTGCGAAGGGGACCTCGGAGTTTTTTCTCACGCAAGATCTGCAATTCAACCGCGTGCTGCAGAATCGGGCGTTGGAACAGGCGGGTCGATTCGTGGCAGAGGATCTTGCGTCTCGCTTTTTGTTGTTCCTGGATACTGGAGAGTTGGACAAAATGTTGAAGCGTCCCGTCAAAGCCGAGGCGGTTCCCGGTGGAAATGCACCACCTGAGGCTGCCCGTTGATGTTGGAGGGTGTCTGTAGGTGAGTACGTCGGTCATGAGCATGGAACTGCCCCAGTCCCTCGCACGTAGCGGGGTAATGCCGCTCTATGCCGTCGTCGGTGAGGAGGATTATCTGCGCGACTCCTCCGTCGCCGCGCTTCGCACGGCAGCCCTGGGTGCCGGCGCTGAGAGTGGATTCAATTACGATATTTTTCACGGCGACGACTCCTCCATCGCCGATGTCTTAGCCTGCGCGGCGGAGATTCCGGTATTCGCGGAGCGCCGCGTCGTGGTCTATAAGTCCGTGGAGAAGCTGCCGGCGCGGGAGGGCGAAAAGCTGCTGTCGTATCTGGCTTCGCCGAATGAGACTACAACGTTCATTGTGGTGGGGGCCAAGTTGGACGGTCGGCTCAAATGGACGCAGGCCTTAACGAAGCGGGCGGTGACGGTCAATTGCGCTCCCCTGCGGGATGCTCAGCTCTCGGCCTGGATTCGACAGGAAGCGGCCGCGTTGGGTGTGCGCATGCAGGAGGATGCGATCCAGTTGCTCAAGGAGGTCGGAGGTGAGTCCCTCTACGCAGTGAAGCGAGAGTTGGAGAAGCTTGCCGCCTATGTCCCGTCAGGCCGGACCGTACAATCGTCCGATGTGGAGGCGCTCAGCGGGACCGAGCCGGGCGCATCGGTCTTCGATCTTATGAATGCTATTGGCGCACACGATCATGGGCGAGCCTTCAGAATTCTTGCGAGGAATGTCGAGAACGGGGAGGCCCCCCTCCGTATCCTTGGCGCCTTAGTCTGGCAATACCGGCGTCTTTGGAAGCTGAAGGAGCAACTCAAAGCCGGTGGGCGGGAAGGCGAGGCTGCGAGGACGTTTCGGATGGATCCTTCGCGAGTGCGGGGATTTTTAGCGCAATTCCCGGATGACCAGATGACCCAAGCGTTTGAGTGGTTCTTAGAGACGGATTCGAAGCTGAAGGGCGGAAGCGGAAGTACCCCGGTCCGTGTGATGGAAGATCTCTTGTTCCGGCTGTGCGGGAAGCCGTCGAAACCGGCATCAGCAGCGCAGCGGGTGCAACCGGCGGTACCACCGGCCTCGCGCCCATCGGGATCGAGACCGGTGTCGAATGTCAGAACGGTTACGCGGAAGCGGTGATGGCGTTCACGCGCACTGCGAGCCGGGACACGCGGCGTGAGGCCGTGTTCGGTTTCAACACGCCTTTCGTGACCGCTTTGCTCAGAGCTGCCGTGGCGGCACGTAAGGTGGCCTTCGCTTCATCCGGCTTCTTCGCCGCGATCGCATCCTGAACCTTGCGGAGGATGCTGCGAACCGAGCTGATGGTCGCGCGGTTGCGCAAGCGGCGTTTTTCGGATTGACGAGCACGTCGAATCGTGGATTTGTGGACAACAGGCATACGGATTCTCCTACGTTCAAAGCTTGAGCTTGTAACATAGGTGACGAATATAGGTCAAGGATGCTGAAAGGATCAGCGGCTTCGGGGCCTCCCGGTCACCAGGGTGGAGTGATGATGACGCGAATTGATGCACGAGATCGGTTAATTGTCGCGCTGGATGTTCCTTCTGCGGCAGAGGCAGAGGCCTTGGTTGATCGCATGGGCGATCAGGTGCGATTTGTGAAGGTGGGCCTGGAACTTTACACGGTGGCGGGTCCTGAGATTGTGCGGAGATTGGTAGACCGCGGCAAGCGCGTGTTTCTCGATCTCAAGTTCCTCGATATTGAGGAGACCGTTCGGCGCGCAACGGCTCGAGTTGCGGCCATGGGCGCGACATTTTTGACGATTCACGCGAACCGGAAGGCGTTGATCGCAGCAGTGCAGGGGCGTGGGCAGTCCGATCTCAAGTTGCTGGCGGTCACGGTGCTCACCAATTTTGACGGGAACGACCTGCGGGATATGGGTATTCAGCGGAGTGTTCGTGATTTAGTCACGGCTCGGGCCATGTTGGCGGCTGAAACCGGGTGCGATGGAGTCGTGGCTTCAGGGGAAGAGCCGGAAGCGATTCGTGCCAAGGTGGGACCGAATTTGCTCATTGTCACCCCTGGTGTGAGGCCGGCCGGCAATGCTACTGATGATCACGCGCGGCCCACGACACCGACTCAAACCATTGCCGCCGGGGCAGACTATCTGGTGATCGGGCGTCCCATTCGTGACGCGCAAGATCCTCCCGCGGCGACGGCAGCCATCCTGAAGGAAATGCAAGCGGCGTTTGATCATCGGGGATAGCGGAGATCAGGGGACTTTTGAGGAGCAGGTCCGAAAAGATGTGCTCCTGCGATTGAGGCGATGAGGGCGGTTGCGACTGTTCTACAGGGTTTGTTAAGATGCGCGTTCTCTGCTGACCTTGTACGGTGGGTGTAGCTCAGCTGGTTAGAGCGCCGGATTGTGGATCCGGAGGTCGCGGGTTCGAAACCCGTCACTCACCCCAACGTAGCCGAGGAGCAGGGTTCGAGTGGGGATACCATGCCTGCTGGCAATAAGCAGCTCGTACCGTCAGTCCCACATCGTCTTCCCGCTGCTGGCGTACGATTCCACGTGCGATCCTTTCGTCGTTTTCCCGTCCAATGCTCGGTGTATTATTCCTGTGATGCCTTCCAGGGAAGTGGTATCGCCTGGAACCTTTCTCTGAATGGGTGGCGCGTCGATGGGACACATCCGGTAGACCCTGGAACGGTCGTCACCCTCTGTATCTTTCTTCCCGGTCAGCATCCAACCGTGTTTGTCGACCGCGCGATTGTCCGTTGGTCCCGCGGCCAGGAATTCGGCGTTGAAGTGAACACGATCAAGGCTGATGAGCAGGCCCGCCTCGAACAGTTCGTGACGGCGTTAGTCTAGCCTATCCTATCCTCCTTCATGGTCTCGATCAGTGCGTGATCAATAGGTGTCCGCCTTGTCGGGAACGAAAATCTGCTTGGTCCTTTTCAGCGAATTGCGTAGACTGGTCCCTAGTCAAGGTTGATGCGCGCAGTGCTCATCCCTTTGCTCACACTATGGCCAAATCACCAACGACCCGATCCCATTCTCGCGTGCCTGTCAGCTGTTTCCTCTATTATCTTGGGGAGGGCCTGGTTGGAACCGGCAAAGTGTGCGATCTCTCCGTCAGGGGTTGGCGGATCGAAGGGGATAAACCCGTCACGGTTGGCATGAAATTGACGTTGCGCGTCTTTTTGCCCGATGAGCCGAAGGCGATTGATGTGGAAGGCGTCACCGTGAAGTGGGTGAAGGACCGTGCATTTGGGCTTGAAACCCTGAAGTTGAGTGCCGCGGCTGAAGCGCGTATTCACAAATTTGTCGAAAGCGTGTTGAAATCAGCAGATTCCTCCCGCGTGGCATAGGTTAATCGAGTCGTTGCTGGTCGTCCGGCCTCACTGTCCAGCTTGAAAAAGAGATTCCGTAGCTCGCCTGCCTCGTCGCTCATCGCCGCACTCCATCCTCCGTTCCATTGATCCCCCACTTTCGGGGACTATCCCACAATCTGTTGTTTTTCATATTCTGCCGAGGCGTTTGGCTGGAGGAATGATGGAACAACAGAATCGTCCGCGGTTTATCGTCGAATGTACCGGCTCGCGTTCCGAGGACGGGTTGCTGGTCTGGAACGGCCGGATGCTTGACCTGTCCATTCCGGGATGGTCGCGAACCGGACTCAAGGGACTGCAAGCCGGCGACCTCCTTCAATTGCATCTGCATATTCCGGGAGAGCCCAAGCCCCTGTCGGTACGGTTGGCTACGATACGGTGGGCGAGTGAATCGCGGCTCGGGGGCGATCCCATACTCATGGATGCCGACGATCAGCTGCGATTGAGCGATTTCGTCAGTGCCCACACCGCGGTGCCGTCGTTCAGTACGGATCGAAAGGAACAAATCGTCATTTCTGATGCCGGGTAAGCAGTGCCCTCACCTCCCTGACCACTATTCCCCTCACTCCTCGATCGTGTCGAAATTCCGCTGAAGCCAGATTTTGAAAATGAGCGATCCGATCACCGAAGGCGGCGTCGCTCTGTATCGATCAGGCTCTGATAGGCTCTGGTGGAGATGCCCTGGTGTCAGGTGCGAGGCCGAATTGCTTGACATCGTTGGGCAAGATGGTGTCTCTTAGCCAAGACACATTGTCACACACACCAGCCTTTCGCCGGTCCACTTCGGTCCTGTCATAACAGTGTTGCTAGGGCGGAGGCGTGCGAGATTGACGTATGACTCCTGGCCCCCAGCTTCCTGACGCGACCCATACGACCCCGCTCACGCCTGAAACCGAGGCGCAAGTCGACCAATTCGCCCATACGGATATTTTGGTCGGTATTCCCAGCTTCAACAATGTGGAAACAATCGGCCATGTCGTCAAAGCGGTCAGCGCCGGCCTGGCCAAATATTTCCCGGAGGCCCGTGCCGTCCTGGTGAATTCGGATGGCGGCTCAACGGATGGCACGCAGCAGGTGGTGTCACAGGCCGTTGTCGACCTCAAGACTCTCTTTATCGGCGACCAGCAGAGTTCGCTTCATAAGATCATTACGCCCTATCACGGTATCCCCGGAAAAGGCAGCGCATTTCGCACGATTTTTGAGATTGCCCGTCGTTTGAAAGCCAAAGCCTGTGCCGTGGTGGATTCGGATTTGCGAAGCATCACGCCGGAATGGATCGAGCTCCTGGTGAGCCCGGTCTTTGAGCAGGGGTTCGACTACGTCGCGCCCTACTATCTCCGTCACAAATATGACGGCACCATCACGAACAGCATCGTCTATCCATTGACGCGCACCCTCTATGGGCATCGGATCAGGCAACCGATTGGCGGGGATTTCGGATTTTCAGGCCAATTGGCGCAGCATTACCTGGACAAGCACGTCTGGGAGTCGGAGGTCGCAAAGTTCGGCATCGACATCTGGATGACGACGGAAGCGCTCGCCAGCGGGGCGAGGGTCTGCCAGAGTTTTCTCGGTGCCAAAATCCACAACCCCAAAGACCCGGCGGCTGATCTTTCGGCTATGCTCGTGCAGGTGCTCGGTGCAGTGTTCGCGCTGATGGAAGATCATTATGCAGTGTGGGGAAAAACAGATGGTTCGAACGCGGTGCCGTTGTTCGGGTTCCAGTACGAAGTCGGCGTTGAGCCGGTCAACGTCAACGTCGATCGCATGATCAGCACCTTTCGGCAAGGCCTCACTGATTTGGGGACGATTTGGGACCAGATTCTCGCTCCGGGAACCAGGCAGAGCCTGCGGCCGCTTGGCACCTGTTCCTTACAGGATTTTCGGATTGCCGACAGTCTATGGGCGCGGGTGGTCTACGATGCAGCTGTCGCCTATCGGAATCGTGTCCTGCCTCTCGATCACGTGTTGAAAGCCTTCACACCCTTATATTTGGGCCGGACCGCCTCGTTTGTGTTGGATACTCAGGGGCTCACGTCGAGCGAGGCCGAGGGCCGCATTGAAGCGCTGTGCCAGGCGTTCGAAAAGGATAAGTCCTACTTGGTGGCGCGCTGGAACGAACCGCATGCCGGTTGAGAGTCATGAATCCATCCATCTGAAGGCAGGCTGCAGTCGAGGCCGGAGGAGGGAAGTATGAAGGAATTCTTCGAAAAGGGGCTCCTTGATCCTCTGGAGCTGATGGCGCGGCAGGTGCTCGCGGTGTTGCCGAGCCTGCTGGCCATGTCCATCATTTTCTTTGCGGGTTTAGTGGTCGCGTGGACGGCGAGCCAGGCGCTCGAGCGGCTGCTCCGCGTGGTCGGGTTGGATCGGTTGTTTGATCGACTGGGCGTGACCGGTGCTTTGTTGCGAGGCGGGGTCAAGACGGATCCGTCTCGGTTGGTGGGGCAAGCGGCCTATTGGTTGGTTATGATTTTTGCCACCGTGGCCGCGCTGGGCGCACTGAATCTCCAACCGATCAACGATTTCGCCAAGTCGTTTTTGGCCTATGTGCCGCATTTGGTCACGGCAGGGCTCATTTTGGTAGCGGGCTGGTTGTTGTCCAACTTTGTGTCGCAGGCGGTGCTGATCGCCGCGGTCAATGCGGGATTGCCTCCTGCTCGATTAGTGGCGACCTGCTCCCGGTGGGGGATTCAATTGCTAGCCGTGGCCATGGCGCTGGAGCAGCTCGGTATTGCGCAAAATATCGTGGTCGTCGGGTTTGGAATTACTCTGGGAGGGATCGTCATGGCCGGGGCGATTGCCTTCGGATTAGGCGCGAAAGACTTGGCCAAAGACTATCTCGAGCGCGGGCTTTCGGTTCGAACTCGAGATGGCGCACCGGATGACTTACGGCATCTCTAACGGCTGAGCGTTCTTGGCTGGTCACTGAAAAAGGACATGGTATGACGAATAAGATTTCGGATATCGACGGCGAGGCCAAGGCGCGACGCTGGCTGGGTGGGGAAGCAGCGGTGCCGCGGTATCCCCACCGCCGCCCGAGCCGGTTTGTGTTCAATCGTTCGCTTCTCGGGCTTGTGGCCTGCGCCATCAGCGCGGGATTTGCAGGAGGGCTGGTGGTCGGCCTGTTGAGCCGCCGGACCAATACGTCTCAGCGCGGGCATTGATCCCTCACTCATATCTCATGTGGGTTGGCTGGAGCGGGATGTCGTAGACTCGATCGTCAGAGAGTCGGCAGGAGATCAATCAGGCTGCGATTCCATCCAACGGGTCCGACTCCATCGGCACGGATGAGGCGGGGGAGCTGCACGTCCTGGTCGTAGGAGCCGTTAGGTTTTTGGATAAGAATAGGATAATCCACGCTTTCCAGCATGGGTAGATCGTTGAGGCTGTCTCCCAGGCCGACCGTCACGAGAGTCTGCCCCTTCTGTTGCTCGAGCCTTCTATACCATTCAATCAGTTGTCGGCTCGCCATTCCCTTATCGTTCGTGCCCATCAAGTGGTAGAACCGGCCTCCTCGCGTGCAGCCGAGACCGCGCCTGGTCGCCGCTGCAAGTAGATCCTGCCACGCTACGACTTCGCCATCCATCACGAAGGGCTCGTCATACTCCCGCTGCATTGCCAACTGTGCGTCTCCAGCCGACATTCCGGTTAACTGAACCACCTCCGCCAGGGTCAGATCCCCAAATCCCCGCAATCGACCACC
>CAADGJ010000185.1 GCA_900696505.1 uncultured Nitrosospira sp. | reverse complement strand
CCGGGTATCTCACGGGGTGCGGGCAGCGCTTCGATGAGAACCGGGTCGAGACTCGACCTGTGTTGCACTACTTTACCTGGTCGGACTACGTGAGCCCGGACATCATTCAGGAATTCGAACGGCGCGAGCAGGTCAAAGTGGTGATCGATACCTTCAGCAGCAATGAAGAGCTGCTGGCGAAATTGCAGAGCGGCGCCACGGGATACGACGTGGCGGTCCCTTCGGATTTCATGGTGGCGATCATGATCCAGCAGGGCTTGCTCAGTGAGCTGGATCAAGCCGCGTTGTCCAATACATCCCAGCTTGAGCCGCATCTCCAAACCCTGCCTTTCGATCCCGAGCGCCGCTATTCCGTTCCGTATCTCTGGGGCACCGTGGGGATCGGATACGATTCCGCGAGCATACCGACGCCCCCCGACAGTTGGTCGATCCTCTGGGATGAGCGGTACAAGGGCCGCATCAGCATGTTGAACGACCAGCGCGAAGTGTTCGGGGCAGTGTTGCGGTCGATGGGGCAATCGATGAACAGCAGGGAACCGCACGTGATTGAGTCGGCCAAAGACCGCTTGCTCAATCAAAAGCCGCTGGTGAAGACGTATACGAGTGATCACTACGATCAGCTGCTCGCCTCCGGGGAGGTTGTGCTGGCGCATGGGTGGGGAGGGCAGGTGGCTCGTGCCATGGCCGATCGCCCTTCCATCCGTTATGTCGTGCCAAAGGAAGGCGCCACCATTTGGGCTGATTGTCTGGTGGTGCTTCGGACGGCGCCGCAGAAGGCACTCGCCATGCGGTTCATCAACTATTTGATGGAGCCCACTGTGGCGGCACGTACGTCGGAGCGACTGCGTTTTGCCTCCACCTCCCGGTCGGCCCGGGAACTGGTGGATGCCGCGACGCGAGACAATCCTGCCGTCTATCCTCCCCTCGATCAATTGGCGCGATTGGAGTGGATGCGTGATGTGGGCAAGGGAATCCGGCTGTACGATCGTGCCTGGACCGAACTGAAGATGCAATGATTGCGGCCATGCTCATTGTTTGAAATGCTTGGAAGAATCAGTATAATGCGTGCCCTGTCCTCGGTTGATCGATATTCCCGCACCATGCGTGACGACATGTCTCAGCACAAGAACGGCTCCCCGAGTGGTGTCAGGTTATGGCATCAGCATCTTGGGCTGTGGGTCCTGATTGCGCTGCTGGGTCTGACCCTATTCGGGAGCGGATGGGCCCGCGCGGCCGAATCTACCACGATCCCGGCCGGTACATTCGCGCCCCCGGTCGTCCGCCTGAATCTGTCCGAGGCGATGGCCCTGTTCCTGAAACAAAATTTGGACTTGCTCATTGCCAAGTACGGCATCGATTCCACTAAGGGGCAGCAGATTACAGCACGCCTCTTTCCGAATCCGGTGGCGCAGATCGGCAACGTTGCGTCGTTTACTCAGGGCAATACGTTGGCGAAAACCGGCGCCTTCACGATGCAGGTGCAACAACTCTTTGAATTGGCCGGCAAGCGCGGGTACCGCATCGAAAGCGCCGGCTTCGGCGTGCAATCGGCGGAAGCGGACTTTGAAGACGCCGTCAGGCAGCTGGGGTTCACCATTAAGGATGCCTATTACCGTGTGCTGGTCGCCCAGCGCAGACTGGCCTTGGCGGAGGAGAATCGGGATCGCTTCGCGCGCATTTTAGACGTGAATACGATCCGGTTTAAAAAGGGCTACATTGCCGAAGTCGATTTGATCCGCATCCGGCTGCAGGTCGTCGATTTCCAATCCCAGGTGATCGAATCGATTCAGGAAGGCGAGTCGGCGCGGGCTGACCTGCGCCAGTTGCTGCGTCTCTCACCGGCGTCGAAACTGGAGCTGACCACGGAGATGGACTATCGGCGGGTCGATCCCGACATGGGAAAACTGCGTTCGGTGGCGCTCGATGTGCGTCCGGATATCAGGAGCAGGCGGGCGACCGTGGCGCAGCGCGAAGCGGATTTGAAACTGGCCAAGGCCTACCGGATTCCGGATGTGACCATCGGGGCGGGGTATTCGGTCCAAGGATCACGCGGACCGGACAATCAGCAAATGGCCATTCTGAACCTCGGCGTGCCTTTGCCGCTCTTCAATCGCAATCAAGGCGGTATCGTGCAAGCCGAAGTCGGTGTGCAGTCGGCCCAGGCGGAATTGGATCGCACCGTCAACCAGGTGGAAAACCAGGTGGATGTGGCCTATCACAATCTCCTGCAGAGCCGTCGGTTGGTCGAGGCCTACCTGGCTGGGGTCTTGGAAGATGCCCGTTCGACGTTTACCATCGTCGAGCGCGCCTACGAACGCGGAGGCGCCACGATTCTGGATCTCCTCGACGCCGCGCGCACGTCCCGTACGATCCAACAAAACTTTATCGAAGCCCTGTTTTCGTACCAGCGGAATCTGTTCCAATTGGAAAGCTCTGTGGGGCAGGAGATTACGTCATGAGTTCCGGCGCAGTCCCGGTCATAGGCCTGACCGTTGTGCTGGTGTTCTCCGCTTGCAGTCAAAAACAAGATTCTGCGCCTTCCCCGCCTTCCGCCTCTTCTGAACCAGTCGTCGCACCGGCCGTTCCGCCGTCCGCCGGCCAAATTGAAACCGCAGTCGTCGACTTCAAACCGGTCCAGCCGGAATTGGTGCTCGTCGGGAAGATCGCCTATGGCGAAGACCGATATTCCAAAATTTCCTCCCCCTTGCAGGG
>CAADGJ010000184.1 GCA_900696505.1 uncultured Nitrosospira sp. | reverse complement strand
CCGACCGTCTACACGATGCTGGAGGAACGGTTTCCCCGGCGGGCGGACGAACTGGGAGACACACCGGCAGAACCTGAGTTGGCAGGACAACAGGCCTAGCAGGATACGGAAAAAGTCTGCCGGCGATGTTCTCACAGGGGTACGTCGCAAGGAGACGTGCGACCGAGAACGCTGCGGGCGGTGGTTCTGAAAACACTGCTAGCCCGCATTATTCATGACGGTTCGTCGCGAAATCGTTGAGCCGCGTCGCGAGACCGGCGCGCGGAGCCCCGAGGCCCCGACGCGTACTAATGCAGTACGTGGAGGGGTAGAGGGGAGAGCCCGTCGGTCGCAGCAGCGGATCGGCGATTGCAGCAGAATCGCTCATGAATATTGTGGGCTATGGTCTGAGGCTTGGGAAGAGGGAAGCCAGCTGAAGCGCGAGGCCCATGTCACCGCTGATGCGAAGGCGACCGGTCATGGCGATCATGGTACCGCTGACCTGGCCGTTCAGCACACGCAAGCAATCTTCACCTGACATCGCGAGGGTCACGTTCGGATCCGGATGGGTGCCTTCGGTGACCTGGCAGGCACCGTCTCGAATCTGGAGTTGGTACTGTCCGCCGTCGGCCCCGTTCAAATCGAATTGGTAGACGACATCCAGGCCTTCAGCCGCGTCTGGATCCAGCTTGCCGGCAAGCGTGGCAAAGAAGGCTCGTACCGTTTTGGGTTGTGAGTGAGTCATGCGATGGCGCCCCGGCGAGAGTACGTCCCCCGCCGGGGCGGACGTACCAGGCTAGTATCGCAACATGGCCCGATGGCTCGAACGACGGGCACCGAAGAAGGCCTTGGAGAATTCTTCGACGACGGTCGGCTCGTAACCTTTGCAACTGAAAATGTCGAGATAGGCGCTGTTGGTGTCGTTGGCGAAGTGACCGCTGATCAAGGAGGTCTCGATCAACTGCACCATGCTGTAGCCCGCCACGCGACCTTCACCGAAATTGACGATCTGGCAGGCGCCAAATCGCTTCATTTCGATCAACTCGCAGAGCTGCACCACGTAAGCTTCAATTTGTTTGGCGTCGCGAATGCGTTCGGGAATGCAATCGTGGAGGTCAACGGAGGTGCAAATACCCCAGGCCTTGCCGGGTCCGACAGAGTCCGGATGGACAGCGGAGTCAGCAATCCTGGGTGAAGATGATGAGATGTCGTCGGAGGTGGCACCTTCGGCGTTGTGCATATGCGATACGACCTTTCTGTTGGGGGTGGTGGGAGTGGTGAAGCATGTATTGGCACTATACTGAACGATTGAAACACTGTAAATATTTATCTCGGAAATTTCACGCGCCGCACGCGCATTGACAAACTTGCGACCCCTTAGCGAGAATGCCGCCCATGACTGACACATCCACATCGCAACCCAACGCCTCAATCCCCACCGCGGAATTGCCCGACCGCCTGTGCACCTGGTGCAAAGTGGCCATGACGAAACGCCTGGTCGCCGGGGGACAGTTCATTCACTACACCTGCCCGAAGTGCGTGTTTCAGCACACCACGAAGCGAACGCCACAAGCGCACTAGTTTCCTCGGCTCGCCGCGAGAACAATTCTGGCGACCACTGTTTTGGTGACCGGTAGCCAGGCCGATCAAAGACGTCGTTCAGCAAGGCCGCAGGAAGCATGACGACTGAGGCGTACGGTTTCGGTACGTCGCAGGGAGGCATGCGACCGAGAACGCCGCTGGCGACCTCTTTCATCGGCCGTCACTCGTCGTAGTATTTTTCGCGATAGATCGGACACAATCCCTTGGCGTTGATCCGTGCCGTCACATCCTTGATCATCCCATTACCGCCGCAAAGGTAGACCGCGAGATTCCTGACCGAGGTGATCCGTTCCTCCACCAACGCCGTGACGCGCCCACTCGCCCCCTGCCACCCCGGCTCCGGTCTGGACAGTGTGGTAACGACGGTCAAGTGGGGATGGATCGCGGCCAGCGCAGCCCATTCATCCTGCCAATACAGATCCCGCTGGCTTCGAAGCCCCCAGAATAGGGTGACCGGCCGATCCGGCTGCCGCTGCAACTGCGCCAGAATCATGCTTCGCACGGGCGCGATGCCCGTTCCCGTTGCAACGAAACACAAATCCTTCGTCCCGTCGTCCCGGAGGTAAAACGCGCCAGCCGGGCCCTTGAATGACGTCCGGTTCCCTTCACGCAGGCTAAACAGGTAATTCGAACCGGGCCCGCCCTGAACGAGATTCAGGACGAGGAGGATTCGCTCTCGCTGTTCCGGCGGTGACGCAATGGAATAGGGCCTGGTCACCGGGCGGGGATGCCCTTCCTTCGGCACCTCGAACGAGACGAATTGCCCGGCTTTAAACGTGATACTCGCCGGCTCCAGCAGGCGCAGTTCAATAGCCCGCACGTCATGCGTCAGATCCTGAATGCGGCTCACTTCAGCCGTGAAGGTATTCACAGCAGCCAACCTCTGTACAGGTGATGATGCTGAAAGATCCGGATCCGGTCAGCCACGCCCGGAGGGAAGCAAGAGATGCGTCTCATACGTCATGATACCAAGAAATGCGGCGAGGCCGAGGTAGTACAGACCATAGTTCACCCTGGTCGAGAGCGGCACGTCGTAGTAACGCTCGGGCAAGCCATGGGGACCGCCACGGAACGTGGACATCACATGCGGGATCGCCATGATCGCGATCAAGAGCAGCATGGGGCTATGGTTCATGATGAACAGACCGATCAGGATCGGCACACCCACCCACCAGACTTTGGGTGAGATAATCGCCGTGATACGTCCCCCGTCCAAGGGGGACAAGGGGATGAGGTTGAACAGATTGATCATGAACCCAGCGTATGCCAGCGCCAGCAGCAATTGGCTTTGGGTATATTCGGCTGCGTAATAGCAGGCAATCGCCGCCACGGTACCGGCAACCGGCCCGGCAATTCCCACATAGGCCTCGGTTTCCACATCCATCGGCTGCTCTTTGAGTTGAATCCAGGCACCGACGAAGGGAATGAAGGTCGGGGCTCCCACATTCAGGTTGCGCTGTTTGGCGGCCGCGTAATGCCCCAACTCGTGAAACAGAATCAGCAGCACGAATCCAACCGCGTACCACCAGCCGAAGAAAAAACTATACGCCACCATCGACAGCAGCATGGTTCCGCCGGTCAGGGCGATCTTGCCAAATTTGAGGCCGCCGAGCAGCAGAAGGAGAATCTTCACGATGACACACCTCCGCCTCCGCCTGGCTGCTCCGCCTGCGGTTTCTTCTTCAAGTATTTGGCGGCCAACCCGCCGAGCGCGATGACCAACAGCATGAACAACTTCTTTCCCGCCACCAACAAGGGAATGATGAACGCCCACAGCTTCGCCAACAGGCCGGACTTGACGGCTGCGCCCGCGATCAGCGCCGTCAGGCCGACCGCCGCCACCTTGTCCGTCGTGCTGTTGAAGTCGGTATATCGTTTCCCTTCGACGAACTCCACGTTGGCCAGCAGTTGGCTGACATGCGGTTTCAGCACCGGGAGCTGCTCCAGCGAGCCGACCATGTTCATGCTGAGATACCCCTGTCGTCCCAACGCCAGCGTGTTGTAATTGACCCCTACCGGCGATTCCGGCTCCTGCGCCGAGATCGCCCACACCACCTTGTTCGCCGCCTTGTCGTAATGCGGCTTCTCTTCCCAGCCGCGAATGATTAACGGCGGAAACCCTTGCGCCTGGCGATTCTTGTTGTCTTCCTCCGTGCCTTCTTTGATGGACGTCATCAGCGCGTCGGCATCCCAATTGGCCGCGTCGTCGTCCTTGACGTAGCCCGCGTCGATATATCGCACGACCATGAACCACTGCTCCCCTTCACCGGTCGCCGTGATCAACCCCAGTTCGGAACCGGAAGGGAAGTTCCCCATCCTCTTCAACAGCGCTTGTGTCTCTTGCGCAGCAAGGAATTGATAGCCTTTGGGAAGCTTCAGCAGCGCCTGATCGCCCAGCTTCGCTTCGGTGGGCCCCTCAAGCCAATGAAGGCCAGACGGCTTCGGCTCCTCGGCTAACGCCGGAAGCGCGACGCCGGCGACCATCCAACACAGAAAGGCCGTCATCAGACGCCAATGGCACCATGTCATGGATCGGTCTCCTTCGAGGATGGAGCACGGAACGTGCTTCAGGCTGTACCATCGCTTAGATGGCTTCCTGCTTTCCTGGGACTGCGATTCATACAAACATTCATCATCCTACCTGAATACACCGTAGAAGTGGCTCCCCTTTGGTCTTAGGATGGCATTGCGAATGATCTTGCCTACGCTATTCTCTCGCTTCGGGCTTCACAATCTTCCGTACCCACACCTCTGCGACCAGCAAGGCGTTAGCGGGAATGAGACTTGGCAGCCCCTTGTCCCGATAAGCCAGGTGCGGACTGATACGAACTTTGCGGTAGCCGCCTACTCTCATTCCAAGCAACGCCTGCTCGATTCCAGGAATGACCTGCCGCCGTCCCAGTTCGACCTGGTGATCGACGAGCGTTACGCCGCCATCGACTCTCAGCATGTGCGCCGGCAGAGTCGCCGCCTGCCGTTCATTGAGCGGCACCTCATCGCCGCAATGCAGGAACAGACGACAGTTGTACAGAACACGATCCCCCCGTTGCGCCTCCGGACCTTCACCTTCACGCTGGTCGAGGAATACGAGAGCCTTCGAATGTTTCATCGAGACTAATACACGACCGTCGTCAGAGACAGCGGCCCGACGGTCGTCTTGTTCAGCACCTTGACCGCGACCCGGCCGATGACGCGGCCGTCTTCGGCTTCCACATCCACCCGCCAATCCCCCGGATCGAGTCCCTCCTTGAAGGTGTAGGCGCGATACCCTCCCTCCCGTCCACCGGAAATCTTGAGCGGAATGCGGTCGGCATCGGCGAAGGGCTGACCGGCATCTGGCCGGTAATACCAATGATGATAAATCGTCGTTTTGAGCGCGACCGGAGCAAAGACCGCCGTGAAACAATAGACCGGGTCGTCGGCCGGGATGACGTTGTCCGAAGTTTTCCAGACCTCGTACCAGGATTTCTCAAAACTCAGCTCATACCGGTCGCTCGAGCGCTTCACTTCATGATACATGCCGCCGAACTTCAGCGAGAGGGGCACGGGCGGGATCCAGTTCATAAAATAGAAGCCGACCAGCAGTGCAATCAGGCCAACGGCCGGCGCACCGGCCCACATCGCTTCCCGCGTCGTACGATCAGCGTTCTTCCAATAGATCAACTGCACAACGCGCAACACGATCAGGACTGTCACCATGGCTCCGGCGAGAAAGATCACCGCATTCATCCAGCCGGTCATGACGGGCAGGAAAAACGTGAAGAAGGCAAAACAGACGAGAGCATAGAGACTGACCAGCAACTGTATGTTCGATAGTCGGCTCCGTAGGAATTCGTTCGCCACGAGAAACGCCACCAGGACGCAGAAAAAGACGGCCGTCCCGGCGAAGGTCGCGCTCTTGGAATAAAAGATGGCGTAGGCGCTGAAGAGGCCGCCCAGCAGGAACTGGATGGCCATCGGTGCATAGGGCTTGGCCTGCACGATCCATTTCATGAAGAAGGGCGCGTCGGGTGGAAGATCGTCCACCGTGGCTTCCTGGGTTCCCAAACGCCCGGTCAGTACGATCAGAAAGCCTAACAGCGTCAGGTAGGCCAGCAAGAGCAAGTTGTCCCGAAGACGGTCAATCCTGGTGAGCACCAGGGTGTCGTAAGTCACGCCGCTAAAGAAAAACAGCGGCGGCAGGTACGGCTTACCCAGAACCGATTGGAACCGTTGTAATGAGACCATGCGCTAGATTTCAGGAGACAGAGGCGATTGTCAAACGAAGAGAGGAATCAGGCGATGAAATTGGAAGGCACGATCGAGTCACAATAGGCATGTCGCGGGTCACGCTACAGCAAAAGGATCTAGCATTCACGGTTTAGCCGGCCGCTCAACACGGGCATCCAGCAAGGCCGCAGGGGAGAAAGAACCGGAGGCGTACCCGCTGCGGTACGTCGAGGATTCTTTCGACCTGAGAACGCAGCTGGGGTCCGTGTTCAGCGGCCGGACTACATGAAGGGAGGGAGGGGCGCATAGACGACCGTCATGCCCAACAGTCGCTCCAGCCAACCGGCCATATGATCCTCGGGTAGTGGAGCGCGATTGAGCCGGGCCTCCAGTTGAAACCCTCCGGCTGTGCCGACTATCCCGATGATGGCCGACGCATCTTCTCCCTCGGGCATCAATTCCTGCGTTTGGAATTCACAGAGGGTACTGTAGAGACGGCCCTGTGGCGCGATGGTCTCCAACACTTCGGGCAATTCACCCAACGAGCAATGTACCGAACAGCGGTAAACCGTCTTCGCGCCCGGTTGCACCGCGGCAAAGGCATCCAACGCCTGGTCGGAAAATCCTGTGAGATAGGCTCGCACACCGGCCGGCTGCGACGCCATGGTCGCAGCCAATCGACTCGCCGGCACAAGAAATTCATAGGCGTCGAGTGAGTTGTATTCGAACTGACAGGGTCCGAAGGCATCCGGCCAGGAACAAAAAAACGGCGTCGCCGGGTCTGCGGGCGTCAGCACCAGGCTGCCCTTGTCGACGGATGTCTCCACCGGCAGATCCAGCATGGCGATGGCATCAAGAAAGATGGCCCGCCGCTCATCCACCCATTCGGCCCGCCGTGCATCCTCCCGTGTTTCTCCCGGCGTCACCACTTCCTGAGTATGCAGACGCACCCGGATAAAGGCATGATTATGACGGAACCCCAGCCAGAACATGGAGGTGGGATGATGAAACCGTAACCCGGGTTTCGTGCGCCAGGGATGACTGATGGAGCAGTAGGTGCCGACATCCTGAAAGCGCTCATAGACGGTGTGGTAACCGCCCGCCAGCAGAAAAAAATCACCCTGCCAGGCTTCGCGGATGTGGAGGAGGGTGACATCTTCCGTGGCCCAATGATCGAGCTGATCGAAGGCCTCGGGAGAGTCGACGGCCCAATCCTCCACGTAGCAGATCACGTCTTTGGCGGGATGAGCCGGCTTGAGGCCCAAGGCGCCCAGACGCTCGCCGACCGCCAGGATCTCCTGAAAGGTCAGCCGGCCGGCGGTCTCCCAGCGGCGTTCACGCACAACGCTCCTCCGCAGTCCGCACGCCGCTGTCGAATCTGGCGGGCCTCACTTGGCCGACTTCAGCGCGCGGCCCTCAATCTTCGTATCGGCGATAAACCGCTCAATGCCGTCCTGCAAAAGACCAGACATGAGGTTCTCGACATCTTCGCTGGTAAACCAGAACACCAGCTTGCTTTGTTCACCCTGGAGATTGCGCTGCGTGCTGCTCTCATCGGACATATTCTTGGCTCGAATCACCAGGCGACTCTCGCCCGTCAATTTCGTATTGAACACGCGGCTCTTGGCATTGGCCGAAAAATCGACAATTTCTCCACCAATGACGATATCTGCACCGGAGACGCCCACGCCCGACTGCACCACGCGCGCATCCCATCCACGACGGTTCCAGCCCCGCCACCGCAAGGCCTCGGCCAAGGCTTCGGCGATCGTCACCCCAGGCGAACCTCCGCTGACATTGAAATTCGTCACCCCGCCACCCAAATGGGTGCGCTGGCCGATCTTCGTCTTGTCCGCGCGACGATCCTCAAACGGTTCGATGACGATTTTCAGCGGCTCCGGCTGGCCGCTCTGCACAAACGGTTGCTGCGGTTGCACATTGAGCGACACCATTTCTCCGGTTCCGGCACAGCCCCAGAGCAGCGCCAACCCCACCGCAATACAGACCTGACCCGCGATTCGACATCCCTGTGCAATCACACATGCCTCCTGTCAGTATGTGGCCTTACTAAAACGCGCCCAGTCTACCCAACTCGCAGCCGGATGACAAACGGGAAAGGGCTGGTTTCAGCAGGAAAATTCGCGAGCCGTCCACGCCAAAACATGAAGCTGGTTAGGGGCTGAGGAGAGGGAAAAGGCTTCGAAAGGTCTCCCGCCCGATCTCCGGGAGGCGTCCTTCGCGTAAGGCCGGCGAATCCAACGGCACAAACCGGGCGATCTTGAACCAGGCCCGCCCTGACAATACGGCGGCCAATTGAGCCTTCCGGTCGTGGGTGATCGGCAACGTGTAGCCCTCGCCCCGCTTCCATTCCCATAACGTGGGCGCCAGCGAGAGCTCCAAGCCCTGCCCCGCCAACTGGTGAAACCGGTCAAAGAAGTTCTTTTTGCACTGCTTCACCTGACCACCCTCGACGATCATCGCAAACACCAGATG
>CAADGJ010000183.1 GCA_900696505.1 uncultured Nitrosospira sp. | reverse complement strand
TGTTCGGCGACGATCTCGATCTGCTGTATCAGCATGCCGAACGGATCGCCGATCTCATGCGGACGATCGACGGAGTCAAAGACGTCAAGGTCGAACAGGTCGCCGGTCAGCCGTACCTCACGATCGATATCAATCGAGAAAAGATCGCTCGATACGGGATCAACGTGTCCGATGTGCAAGACATCATCAGCACGGCGGTGGGCGGAAGACCGGCGACCCAGGTCTATGAAGGCGAGCGGCGGTTTCAACTGGTCCTTCGATTTCCTGAATCGTCCCGCAACAGTATCGGCGCGATAGGAGATATTCGAGTACGATCGGCGTCCGGTGCCCCGATTCCTTTGAGCGAACTGGCGGCGATCGAGATGCGGGAAGGTCCGGCGCGAATCAGCCGGGAACAGGCGAAGCGGCGGATCTATATCGGGTTCAATGTTGTGGGGCGGGACATCGGCGGCGTCGTGGATGAAGGCCGGAAGCGCTTGGCCGAGCAGCTCCGATTGCCGCAAGGGTATACCGTGGCCTGGGGCGGCGCATTTGAGAATATGGAACGGGCGAATGCGCGGTTGCTTGTGGTGGTGCCGATCACGCTCGGCCTGGTGTTCTTTCTGCTCTTTTGGGCGTTCCATTCGCTGCGGTATGCCGGGTTGATCATTCTGAACCTGCCCTTCGCGTTGATCGGAGGCGTGGTTTCCCTGTGGCTGAGCGACCAGTATTTGAGCGTGCCGGCCTCGATCGGCTTCATCGAACTGTTCGGCTTGGCGGTCGGCAATGGCATCGTGCTCGTGTCGTACATCAATCAATTGCGGAACGAAGGACAGCAGACAGAGGCGGCAATCATCTCGGGCTGCGTCCTCCGGCTTCGACCGGTCGTGATGACGATGATGACGACCCTTCTGGGGCTTCTGCCTCTGGTGTTGGCGCAGGGGATCGGCGCGGAAGTGCAGCGGCCGTTGGCGACGGTGGTGATCGGCGGCCTGTTCACGTCGACGGCTGTGACCCTCTTGGTGCTCCCTGCCTTGTACCGTACGTTTGCCGAACAGGACGTGACGAAGGAACATGCTCCCGAGTGGGTGTAGCCCGATGCCGGTGTGGAACCATGCTCAAGCAGACACCATTCTGGTCTCTTTCCGCCGATGATGTGTTGCGGCAATTGTCCGCCACACCAAATGGATTGGCGACAGCGGAGGTTGACGCGCGACAGGCCACCTCTGCATCCGTTCGGCTGAAGCCTCAGCGCAATAGCCGGCCGCTGCGCTTGCTCATGGCGCAGTTTCGCAGTCCCATCATTCTCATTCTCCTCTTCGCTTCCGGGGTCTCGTTTTTTCTCGCTGAGCATAGTGATGCGCTCATCATCCTGACCATCATCCTCGTCAGTGCCCTGCTGAGTTTCTGGCAGGAATATAGCGCGGCCCGGGCAGTGGCCGGCCTATTAGCTCTTGTGCAAATCACGGCTCGGGCATGGCGGGATGGCGAGCTGCGCGACATTCCGGCCGATCACATCGTGCCAGGCGACGTCATTGAGCTTTCCGCCGGGTCGAGCCTGCCGGGTGACGCCTTGGTGCTGGAGGCGAAGGATCTGTTCGTCGATGAGGCCACCTTAACGGGAGAAACGTATCCGGTCGAGAAGTCGGTAGGCTCACTACCGGCTCATGCGCCGTTGGCGAAGCGTACCAACAGTCTGTTTCTCGGCACCCATGTCGTGAGCGGGCAAGCCCGTGTTGTCGTCGTGGCGGTGGGAACCGACACGGAATTCGGCCGCATCGCCCATCGCATGGCGCTCAGGGCGCCCGAGACGGAATTCGAACGGGGCGTGCGGCGATTCGGCTATCTCCTGCTCGAAGTGACGCTGCTGCTCGTGCTCGCGATTTTTGCCGTCAACGTCTATCTTGAACGGCCGGCCCTTGAATCCTTCCTCTTTTCCATGGCCCTGGCGGTGGGACTCACGCCGCAGTTGCTGCCGGCCATCATCAGTGTGAACCTCTCGCACGGCGCGAAACGCATGGCCCAACAGAACGTCGTGGTCAAGCGCCTGGCGTCGATCGAAAATTTCGGGAGTATGAACGTGCTGTGCTCCGACAAGACGGGGACCTTGACCGAAGGCTCCATGCGACTGCATGCCGCGCTGGATCTGGATGGTCAGCCGAGCGAGCGCGTGTTGTTCCATGCCCACATGAACGCGATGTTCGAAACCGGGTTTCCGAACCCGTTGGATGAGGCCCTGCGGCAGCATCGTTCCTTCGATCTCGGCAGCTACCGTAAGCTGGAAGAGGAACCGTACGATTTTGTTCGGAAGCGGCTGTCGGTGTTGGTCGCCACTCCGCAGACCCATCTGCTGATTACGAAAGGCGCGGTTGAAAGTATGCTGTCGGTGTGTCTGCATGCCGAGCAGCAGAACGGGTCCCTCATGCCGATGGACCAGGTTCGCGCATCGATCAGGGAGCAGGTGCGGGGGCTCAGCAGCGAGGGCTACCGTACCATCGGAGTGGCCTATCGGAATTTGGGAGCCATCGACCGGGTTTCCAAAGAGCATGAAACGGGAATGACCTTCCTGGGCCTGCTGGTGTTTGTGGATCCGCCGAAGGCCGGTATTGTCGACACGATCGCGCTGCTCCGCAAGCTGGGGGTGTCGTTAAAGATGGTGACGGGGGATCAAGGACTGGTGGCGGCCCATGTGGGGCGACAGGTCGGCCTGGCCAATCCGCGCTTGCTGACCGGGAGTGACTTGCGAGGCATGACCGACGACGCGCTTCGGGCCCGGGCCAACGAAGTGGACATTTTTGCGGAAATTGAACCGAATCAAAAGGAGCGCATCATCCGTGCGCTACGCGGTTCCAGGAATGTGGTGGGCTACCTCGGCGACGGCATTAACGATGCGCCTGCCCTCCACGCCGCGGATGTGGGCCTTTCGGTCGATGGCGCTGTCGACGTGGCCAAGGAAGCCGCCGATCTTGTGCTGTTGGAACATGATTTGAGCGTATTGGTGGAAGGCGTGCGGGAGGGGCGACGGACGTTTGCCAACACCCTCAAGTATGTGTTCATGGCGACAAGCGCGAATTTCGGCAACATGTTCAGCATGGCCGGTGCCTCGCTGTTCTTGCCCTTTCTGCCGTTACTCCCGAAACAAATCTTGCTGACGAATGTGTTGACGGACATTCCTGAAATGACGATCGCCACCGATCATGTGGACTCTGAATTGCTCGATCGACCGCGCCGCTGGGATATTCCGTTCATCCGGCGGTTCATGCTGACCTTCGGATTGGTGAGCTCGTTCTTCGATTACCTCACGTTTGGCATCTTGTTGTTCCTGCTGCACGCCACGACCGCCCAATTCCGTACCGGCTGGTTCGTCGAATCGGTGCTATCCGCGTCGTTGATTGTTCTGGTCATTCGTACGCGCCGCCCTTGCGTGACCAGCCGCCCGTCTGCGCCCTTGTTGTGGTCAACGTTGCTGATTGCACTGGTCACGATCCTGTTACCGATAACGCCGATGGGTTCATTTCTGGGTTTTGAACCGTTGCCGGCTGTCTTTTGGGTCGCGCTGCTCGGCATTCTCCTGGCCTATGTCGCGGCGGCGGAGTTAGCGAAAACGTTCTTTTATCGGCAGGTCAATAACGGCCGCTGATCAGGCGACGCGACGCGCTTCCATAATTCCTACGTGCCGCCCCAGCCAGACAATCGATCATCTCCTTGACTGTACGTGGTGATGTAGTACAACCAGAGAGAGGTTATTCGTTCAGCATTCTTCCACGCCCAATCCGCACGAGGACGCCCATGCCCGGTTCTCCGCACTCCCCCAATGGTCTCTCGTATGATCCGCAGGTGCTCCTGAATTCCCAGCCGGTCATCGTGACCGTGATCGATCCTGCCGACCATTCCGTGCAGTTCCAAAACCAGACCGGCCTGGGAGCGTTCGGCGACATGGCCGGCTCGCCCTGTTATGAAAAAATTGCGGGAAAGACGGCGCCGTGCGAATTCTGCCGCATGCCTGAGGCGTTGAGCCGAGATGGAGTGGTCTCTGAGCAGGTGGAAATGCCGAACGGCCGCCATTTGCTGGTGCATTGGGCGAAGGCCCCGACAAAAGACGGCCGTGTCCATGTCATTGAAACCATCATCGATCTGACGAAGCGCAAACAGGACGAACAAAGCCTGCGGCAATCGCAGAAAATGGAAGCGCTCGGCCGATTGGCCGCGGGTATCGCCCATGACTTCAATAATTTGCTGATGGTCGTCATCGGCCATGCGCACCGGGTCGCGCAGCAACTGGGATCCCATCCGCTGCATCATGAAGTGGAAATGATCGGCCAGGCCGGCACGCGAGCCGCGGCGCTGACGAAGAAATTGTTGACGTTCAGCCGACGCCAGGTGCTCGAGCAGCGTGACGTGCCGCTCAACACCCTGATTCGCGACATGGAAGACATTTTGCGTCGATTGATCGGTGAGCAGATCCAGACGGTGATTGTGCTCCATCCCCAGGCGGGCCACGTCTTGGGCGACCCCGTGCAGATTGAGCAGGTATTGCTGAATCTGGCCCTGAACGCCCGCGATGCCATGGCAGAAGGGGGCATTCTGACGATCGAGACCGGCAATACCGATGTCGACGAGCAGTATGTGCGCACTCATCCCGGCGCGGTTCCCGGTC
>CAADGJ010000182.1 GCA_900696505.1 uncultured Nitrosospira sp. | reverse complement strand
TGACGCACATCGAGCATTTCGTCGCTTGTCACGTACCCCGCCTCAGACAATCCGGGGATGGCCACCTTCGCCACACTGGATCCGGTGGCAATCACAAACGCGTCACCTCGAATGCGCAACCCTCCGGCACAAATCTCATGAGGAGAGACGAATTCGGCGTGCGATTCGTACAGCGTGAACCGCGGATCGCGCAACGCGGCGATGCGATAATCGGCAAACTCCTGCACCAGCCGGTTCTTCCGGTCGACGATGGCCGAGAGGTCAGCCCGGGCGGTGACAGGCGCCAACCCGAACTCCCGCGCGCGTTTCATGAGCGCCATGATTTCGGCTGACCGGAGAATGGTCTTCGTGGGCATGCAGCCACGCAAAATACACAAGCCTCCCAACGGCCCCTGATCGACGATCGCCACATCGGCTCCGGCTTCGCACGCCGTCCGCGCAGCGGCATAACCCGCCGACCCGCCGCCGATGACCACGACATCGTGCCGACGCTCGTTCTTCTGAGAGAGTTGTGATGGCATGCCTGATTCGATAGACTCGCCCGCAGGTTCGAAACCGCAAGGATACACCATGATCAAACCCGGTCGCTATCGTCACTATAAAGGGAACGACTATGAAGTGCTCGGGGTGGCCCGGCATTCAGAAACCGAGGAGGAATACGTCGTCTATCGTCAACTCTATGGAGCAGGCGGCTTGTGGATCAGACCGATGACCATGTTTTCGGAATCGGTCTCTATCGGCGGCGAGGTCGTGCCCAGATTCCGGCGCTTAGAGGAAGGTCCAGCGTGAGAACGTCGCCGCCTGCCCCCGGCGATGACCAGCCCGATCGGCCACATTCCACACGAGAGCCTGCTCGATCAGAAACCGCCGCCCGCTGCTCGATATTCTGATTCCCCGGTAATTGTCGATATATCCCTGGGTGCGGGCGCGTTCAAGCATCGATTCGCGCTCCGTACGGTTCACCGGTTCCGCCGTCAGACGGGATGGGGTATGCACCAGCTGCTCCCAGGTCATCTCCCAGAGCGTGAGCGCGAGTTGCGATCCGTAATTCAGGATCGGATCGTCTTGCATCCCATGTGAGACCACCACGATCGGGGCAGTGAACAGCGCCTGAGCCTGAGCTTCAGCCCCATCCACCCGCTCCATCAACTCTCGACCGACACAATGGCGATAGCTGTCGAGCACCCACTGAGACCACTCGACAATTTCCGGTCGCCGCCATACTTGAATTGAATCGTCCACGGCCCCTCGGCGGGAGGGAATGGGCGCAAGCCGGCCCTCCTTCGCATGCCGTGGGTAGTAGCACGACGGCTTAGTGCCTGCCAAGATCTGTTAAGCGGGGGTTTTTCGCAGATGCCGCACGAACAAGGCTTGTCCGTGGCTACCGAGGAGTGTCATGACCACATCGCCGCGGCGGAGCGCAGTGCCGTCATTCTTCGCCCGTGAGTCATGCCCGACGACCGAGCAAGACCACACTTCCACTGCCGCGTCCTGTCCCTTCGTTTTGAGGACCACATAGCCTCCCTGGCCGACCTGATAGGTCAGATCCAGCGGGACGCCCTCGAGTATCCGGTCCGGGCTGTCGAGCATCGGGGTACGCGAGTGAGCTGACTTGGCTCCCTGCTCGCGCGAGTACTGGAAGACTTGATAGGGAAACAGATAGGGGGCCTGCGGATCTTTGAAGCGATAGGCAGAATCGAATGCCACCAGGCTCCAGGTACCGAGCAGATCCTCACCGGAACAGGATCGCAGCGACGAGGCCGGAACGGTCAGCCCGGATCGCGTCAGTGACTTTGCATGGGCGCGATCACTCGCCAGGGCGGATCCCGACGCCAGCATGACCGAGCAGCACGCCACCAGAAGCGCCCACTGCCATCGCGCCATGTGCATCTCCATCTCAGACGGGATTAAGGATCTTTGCGTGAATCTGCCGCGGGAGAGGGAGCAGGTAAGGCCTTGGGAGCTCGCGGCAGAACGCGATACTCGATCAGTCTGCAGGTGCAGAACGAGACCTGTCGCCATTCAGCGGTAATCTTCACGATCGCCGAACCGCAGATGGAGCACCCCAGGGCCCGGGGATCGCGCTTGATCGTCCAGCGAGGGATGCTGATGTGGTCCGCGTTGATAGGTTCCTGTTCCATGGAAACCTTATCGGTGCGCGGTTTTGAAATCTGAAGAGGCATTTTTTTCCGGAGCCCCTTTGCCCTTGATGCGATGGGCCTGGTCGCATATATAATAGCTCCGCGATGAGCACCGCGCCCTCAATCTCTCGCAAGGGCGCGGGTTTATAAGGAGCATGGCCATGGCTGCACAGACACTGTTCGAAAAAATTTGGAACGACCACGTGGTTCGGGCGGAACCGGATGGAACCACGTTGCTCTATATCGACCGCCATTTGGTGCACGAAGTTACCTCGCCGCAGGCCTTCGAAGGGCTGACGGTCGCGGGTCGCACTCCACGCCGATCCGCCGCCGCACTGGCGGTTCCCGACCACAATGTCCCGACGACCGACCGCCGCGTCGCCATTGCCGATCCGGTGAGCGCCAAACAAATTCAAACGCTGGATGATAACTGCAAGACGTTTGGCATCACCCTCTTCGGCATGAACGACATCCGGCAAGGCGTGGTGCACGTCATCGGGCCGGAGCAAGGATTCACCCTGCCGGGCATGACGATCGTGTGCGGCGATTCCCACACCTCGACTCACGGCGCGTTCGGCGCACTCGCCTTCGGGATCGGCACCAGCGAAGTCGAGCATGTGTTGGCAACGCAATGTCTTGTGCAGAAGCGTCCGAAAACGATGGAAGTTCGTGTCGACGGCCAACTCTCGCCGCGTTGTTCCGCGAAAGACATTATCCTCGCCATCATCGGCAAGATCGGAACTGCCGGCGGAACAGGTTATGTCATCGAATATACGGGTTCGGCCATTCGCGCGCTCAGCATGGAAGGGCGTATGACGCTCTGCAACATGTCGATCGAGGGTGGAGCACGCGCGGGCATGGTCGCCCCGGACGAGACCACATTCAACTACATCAAAGGCCGCCCGATGGCGCCGAAGGGCGCCCTGTGGGACCAGGCCGTCGCAGCCTGGCGGAACCTCCACACCGATGCCGGCGCGAAGTACGATGCCGTCGTGGAATTACGCGCCGAGACGATTGCGCCGCAGGTGACGTGGGGAACCAGCCCGGGCATGGTGACCGGCGTGGATGGCACTGTGCCGGACCCCCGCAGCATGAGCGATGACAAACTCCGTCAGGCTACGGAACGCGCCATCGAATATATGGCTCTGAAACCAGGCATGCCGATCCGGGATATCAAGATCGACAAGGTCTTCATCGGATCCTGCACGAATTCCCGAATCGAAGACTTACGCCTGGCCGCCTCCTTCGCCAAGGGCAAGAAGGTCGCCGGCAGCGTGCACGCCATGGTCGTCCCCGGCTCCGGCCTCGTGAAGCAACAGGCGGAACAGGAGGGCTTAGACCGCATTTTCAAGGAATCTGGCTTCGAATGGCGCGAGGCGGGCTGCAGCATGTGCCTGGCCATGAATGCCGATGTGTTACAGCCGGGCGAACGCTGCGCGTCGACCAGCAACCGGAACTTCGAAGGCCGTCAGGGCGCCGGGGGACGCACCCATCTGGTGTCGCCGGCCATGGCGGTGGCAGCGGCGATTGAAGGACATTTCGTCGATATTCGTCAGTGGTCATAAGCAGGAAGACAGTTCGTTCCTGGCGCCGGGTCCGCTGATGACGGCGGCCGGCAGACACGACGCACAAAAGGACATACCATGGACGCATTCACCACACTCACCGGCCTGGTCGCGCCACTGGACCGGCTCAATGTCGATACCGACCAAATTATTCCGAAGCAGTTCCTGAAAACCATCAAGCGCACCGGTCTTCGGGAAGGGTTGTTTTATGATTGGCGGCGACGAAAAGACGGATCCCAGGATCCTGAATTTTTCCTGAACCAGCCGCGCTATCGGCAGGCCTCGATTCTCCTGACGAGGGACAACTTCGGCTGCGGATCCTCTCGCGAACATGCCCCCTGGGCGCTGCTCGACCAGGGATTCCGATGTATTCTCGCCCCCAGCTTCGCCGACATTTTCTACAACAATTGCTTCCAGAACGGCATTCTGCCGGTCGTCCTGAAGGCTGCAGAAATTCAAGCGCTGTTCGAGGGCGTGGCTGCACATGATGGCTACACGTTGACGGTCGACTTGGCGGCTCAGCAGGTCAACACACCTAAGGGCATGGCCTATCACTTCGACATCGATCCATTCCGAAAGGATTGTCTGTATCGCGGATTGGACGCAATCGGCCTGACGCTCCAGCACGCAGCGCAAATCGGCGAATATGAGCAACGCCGCCGCACTCAAGCACCCTGGCTGTTTCAAGACGTGAGGTAACCGTCAGAAAAGGAGATCTATGACGTGGTGGGAAACCCTTCTGTTTCCTGTAGCCTGGCTCTGGAGACCCAAACTTCTCTTCACGTTGTTGTTTTTCGGCGGCGCAGCCTATTTGCTGATCGTCTTTAATTGGAGCTACTCGGACGGCGACCGTGCCGGGTACCTGCAAAAACTGTCTCGAAAAGGATGGTTTTGCAAGACGCAGGAGGGTGAGCTGGCCATGACGACCGTGCCAGGCGTCGCCCCGGTGCTGTGGAGCTTCACGGTGTGGGACGAGAACGTGGCCAAGAAACTCGACGGGCAGATGGGGAAGCGGGTCGTCCTGCACTACAAAGAGTTTCGCTATATCCCCACGACCTGTTTCGGTGAAACCCCCTACTTCGTGGATCGTGTCGAGGTTCTGGACTGATCTCCTAAATTCAGAGCCACTTCTTTTGCTTGAAGAAGTACAGCATCGCCAGTCCGGTCAACGCCATGACGCCCAGTACCGCCGGATATCCCCAGGGCGATTTCAACTCCGGCATGTGCTCGAAATTCATCCCATAGATGCTGGCGATGAAACTGAGCGGCATGAAAATCGTGGTGATGATCGTCAGCACCTTCATCACACCGTTCAAGCGATAACTCACGCTGGACAGATACACTTCCATCATCGACGAGACCATTTCGCGCAGGGTTTCGATCGTGTCGCCAATTTGAATGATGTGGTCATACACATCACGGAAAAATACTTTGGTGGACCCCTGGAGAAATTGCCCATCCGACCGCGACAGGTTGTTCATCACGTCCCGGAGAGGCCAGACGGAGCGGCGGAAAAAGAGCAGCTGCCGCTTGAGTGCATGAATATCCCGCAGTGTCTCAGGACCGGGATTCGTCACACAGAGATCCTGTAACGCTTCGATCTTTTCCCCCAGCGTTTCCAGAATGACGAAGTATCGGTCGACGATCGAATCCATCAAGGCATAGAGCAGGTAATCCGCGCCGGCATGGCGCAAACGGCCTTTCCCATTGCGCAGCCGTTCCTTCACGCCTTGAAAGACGTCCCCGCCGTTCTCCTGAAACGAGAGCACAAAATTCTCTCCGAACACCAGGCTGACCTGCTCGACATTGATGTCGCCCTCGCTTCGGCCCTCGTAGAGCATCTTCAACACCAGGTAGCCGTATGTGCCGTAATCGTCGAGCTTCGGTCGTTGGTCGGTGTTGGCGATATCCTCCAGCAGCAGAGGATGGAGACCGAACATTTTCCCGAAGGCTTCCAACACCTCCATCTTATGGATGCCGCCGACATCCACCCATCGAACGGTCGGCTCCCCCATCGCCACCACCTCGTCCGGCTTGGACACCGTGCGTTCCTGGTACTGGCCTTCGCCGTATTCGTAGACGGTAATGGTGACCGTCTCCGACCTCTTTTCCCCGATATGGACCAGTGTGCCGGGCGGGAGGCCTGCCTTACGTGAATGTTTGTGTTTCAACTTCATCGTACTGCCAGCTTGTACGCGGAACCTGCAAGAGGGTCAAGAGCCGCAGCATCCGCATGAAGCGACGTCGGGCTTTGTTCCCGTCCCAAGACCTGGTAGGTTGAAGAGAAGAAGACTCGCCCATTCCCGGGAGCCATGACTATGGAGTACGAACTGACCATCCTGTCGCAAGCCATGAGTGAAGCCGGCCGTGAAGCGCTTCGCTTAGCCAGCGCAGGATTTGAAACGTTTACGAAAGCCGATCAGTCACCGGTGACCTCTGCTGACCTGGCTGTGAATCGCATTCTCCAGGACAGATTGTCGACAGCCTTTCCCGAGGACGGCTGGCTTTCCGAAGAGACAACGGACAACGATACACGCTTGAGTAGAAAGCGTGTCTGGATCGTCGATCCGATCGATGGGACGCGTTCGTTCGTGCGGGGCCTGCCGGAATTCTGCCTGTCGGTTGCGCTGGTCGAAAACGGAGTGCCGACCGTGGCAGCCATTTTTAACCCCGCGACCGGCGAGTTTTTTTCAGCCATTCGCGGGCGTGGTCTCCGTGTCGAACGACTGTCGGATTCTGATCAACCGGGCTTCACCTCATCCGAACGGCCGGTCGCGCTCGTTAATCCATGGGAACTCCGGGTCGGCCGGTTCGAAGGCCTGCAGGACCATCTCCACTGCCGCCCAATCGGATCCATCGCCTACGCGCTTGCGCTCGTGGCAGCCGGTCAAGCGGATGCGGCGATCACACTGGCCGGCGGAAATGAATGGGACGTGGCTGCGGGAGTTCTGTTGGTAGAAGAAAGCGGAGGGCGCGCCACGACCGCCGCTGGTCATCCCGTCACCTTCAATCGCCCAGACCCGCGCTTACCGGGAACGCTGGCCGTCGGGTCGGACCTCCCGGCGCCGGTGCGCACCCGCCTGATTCAACATGGCCTCGCGGCCGCATCCCATCCGCTTTGAGCCTTTTCAACGCGCGCGCGTCTCTGTACGATGGCTGCATTGGCTACATCCGAGAGGTATTCCATGAACGTCGCCTTGTTAGGCACAGGATTGTTGGGCCAGGGCGTAGCGGAACGGCTGCATGCCACCGGCCACGACCTGACGGTCTATAACCGTTCCATCAAAAAGACTCAGGCACTCCGGCAGCAAGGCATCCGTATCGCTCCGACTGCCGCAGAGGCCATGTCGGCAGCGGACGTCGTGCTCCTCCTGCTGTCGGATGCCGCAGCCATCCGTGCGGTGTTGTTCGATCCCGCGGCCAGTCGCGCGATTGATGGGCGCACGATCATTCAAATGGGCACGATCGGACCGGCCGAAAGTTGCTCACTCGAGAAAAACGTCACAGGTCTCGGCGGCCGGTATCTTGAAGCGCCGGTGCTCGGCAGCATTGCGGAAGCCAAAGCCGGCACGCTGCTGGTCATGGTTGGTGCGACCCCGGAGCACTATGACAAGTGGGCTCCGCTTCTGCGTTATCTCGGGGAAGAGGTGCGCCTGATCGGGCCGGTCGGAAAAGCGGCCGTACTGAAGCTGGCCCTCAATCAGCTCATCGCCGCTGAAATGGCGGCGTTCGCATTCAGTCTGGGCCTCATTCGCCGAGGCGGCGTCGATGTGAATGATTTTATGGGAGTGGTGCGAAAGAGCGCGCTGTACGCGCCGATGTTCGAGAAGAAACTATCCCGGTTGGAGAAACGGAACTATGCTCAACCGAACTTTTCCACGCGGCATCTCCTCAAAGATGTGGAGCTTGCCCTGTCCGCTGCGGAAAAGGCCCGTCTTTCGCCGGCCGGCCTTCAGGGAGTCCGGTCGCTCCTCATCGACACGATTGCCGCAGGCCTTGGAGACCTGGACTATTCGGCGATCTATGAACAGATCGATCCCCTTGGGTCCGAGCACGGGTAGGAATCAGCGCGCGGAAGGCCACGGCTGATTGTCCACAATCGATTGTACCTTCATCACATGAAATCGCCCGCCGGCCTTGGTGGGAGCCTTGTCACCTTCAATGCGCGTGTACCACCACCGCCCCTCGCCTTCGGAATAGTCGGGAGAGAGAGTAATCTCAAAGCCCCCTTCCCGATCATTTTCTCGTTGAGCCCAGGCTCCAGCCCATCGGTGGTCGGAAAACAGATCCGTCCGGAATCGTCCGTCTTTAAAATCGTAGGACCCGTTTCCGAATCGATCCAATCTCAACGGCACCACCATCCCGCCTTCTTCATATTCCCATTCACCCGCGAGAACTGCGTGCTCCCCGCGAGGCAAGGAAATTTCCCCGGCGGG
>CAADGJ010000181.1 GCA_900696505.1 uncultured Nitrosospira sp. | reverse complement strand
TTCGCAGGATGGAGGAGTTCATCATTATGACAGAAGTGCTCGAAGGGCGCCCTACGCCTCGCGGTGCCACATGGGACGGACAGGGGACCAATTTCAGTCTGTTTTCCGCCCACGCGACGAAAGTTGAGTTGTGCCTCTTCGACCCGACGGGAGAAAAAGAAATCGACCGCGTGTCGTTGCCTGAATACACCGATCAGATCTGGCATGGATACCTGGCCGGTATTCACCCTGGGACGCCTTATGGCTATCGTGTTCATGGTCCGTATGAGCCTGAAGCCGGTCATCGCTTTAATCCGAACAAGCTGCTGCTGGATCCCTACGCCTATGCCCACATGGGCGAGCTGCAGTGGAATCCTGCTCTGTTTGGCTATCAAATGGAGTCCGGCGATGACCGAACATTTGATGAACGGGACAGTGCGCCATTTATGCCGAAGTGCACCGTTGTCGATCAAAACTTCGATTGGTCAGGACCTCGAGATCGGCGAACAATTCCGTGGGATGACACCGTTGTGTACGAAATGCATGTGCGCGGGTTCACGAAACTTCATCCGGCTGTGCCGTCCGCGCTCCAAGGTACCTACGAGGGGCTCGCGACGAAGGAGGTTTTGGACTATCTGCAGTCGCTGGGGGTCACATCTATAGAGCTTCTGCCGATCCATACCTTTGTCAACGACAGTCATCTCCTTGAAAAGGGGCTGACCAATTATTGGGGGTATAACAGTATTGGATTTTTCGCGCCGGATCCGCGGTATGCCGCGAATCGACCGGAAAGTGTTCGTGAATGCAAAGAGATGATTGCGCGGCTGCATGATGCCGGTTTCGAGGTCATTCTGGACGTCGTCTACAATCACACCGCCGAAGGCAATGAACTCGGTCCCACGCTATCTTTTAAAGGGATCGACAACTCAAGTTATTACCGCCTCCAGCCTGAGCAACCACGCTATTACATTAATGATACAGGGACGGGGAACACTTTGAATCTGAGTCATCCCCGCGTCATTCAATTAGTCACCGATAGTCTGCGTTATGCCGTCCAACAAATGCACGTGGATGGATTCCGTTTCGATCTCGGGACCATTCTTGCGCGCGAGCCGAATGGATTTGATAATCGAAGCGGCTTCTTGAAAGTCTGTAGTCAGGACCCCTTGCTGGCTACCGTGAAGCTGATTGCCGAGCCCTGGGACTGTGGGCCTGGTGGATATCAAGTGGGGGGATTTCCTCCGGGGTGGGCTGAGTGGAACGATAAATTTCGGGATGATGTGCGCGATTTCTGGCGCGGCGAACTCGCTGCTACCAATCTTGCGGATCGACTCTGCGCATCCGCCTCCGTCTTCAATCATCAAGGCCGGCGGCCCTGGTCGTGCGTCAACTTTGTGACGGCGCACGACGGCTTTACGCTACATGATGTGGTGGCCTTCAACGAGAAGCATAACGAGGCGAACGGGGAGGATAACCAGGACGGATCCTCTAATAATCGCTCATGGAATTGTGGCGCCGAGGGACCGACGGAAGATGCTTCAATCAACGCGCTTCGTGACCGGCAAATGCGAAATCTCATGGCGACGTTATTGATTTCTCAAGGGACGCCCATGGTGTTGGCGGGCGATGAATTTGGCCGCACCCAACGGGGTAATAACAATGCCTACTGTCAGGACAACGAGATTAGTTGGGTCGATTGGTCGTTGCTCGAAACACGATCATCGCTTTTTCAATTCGTCAAAGAACTGATTGCGTTCCGTCACCATTATCCGATTTTACGCCGCAATCTCTTTTTGACCGGACAGCTTGCCGAGGATTCCGGCGTTCGAGATGTGACCTGGATCAATGCCAACGGCGGGCCGATGGAAGAGCATCACTGGACCGATACGACGATCCACTGTTTTGGAATGCTCTTGGACGGCCGGGCGCCGACAACCGGACGTCGACAACCGGGGAAGGATGTCACGGTACTGGTCCTGATCAATGGCCACCATGAGCCGGTCCAGTTTACCTTGCCCCCCTGTGTCGGTGCGTCAGAATGGACACTGCTGCTTGATACCAATCTGCCGGATCGCCCTCAGAACCAAACCTTCCAGATGGGAACCCAATACCTGCTCACGGATCGTTCGCTGGTGTTATTGGTATTAGGAGCCAAGCGAACGGAAGAGATCATTCCAGTATAGCGGGCCCACGTCGCGGCAATCCATGCGAGGCACAGGTAAGAGAAATGGCCTGATGCGACGGCAGAAGAGTTTCGTGTGTCGGGGAAGGAACGTCAGGTGGTGAATCGCCTCCACGCAGGAGGACATCTTTCTTACACTCGGTCTCCGACAGGATCCCAGTCGTGGTCTCGCTCGACGGCGCCGATGAGACGTTCAAAGACATCCGGGATGGCTCCGGTGACGCGGCTCCAGTTGGAAATCATGGGCACGCCGAGCGGGTCTTCCAGAAATGCTTCGGTCGCGATCTTCATGCCTTTCAGAAAGACCTCTACGGCCATCCGCTCAGCGTGGCGGTCGAACTGCAAGCTATTGATGGCCGCGTCGTTTTGGTATCGCGTGATGGCTTCCTGGGCCGACTGAAGATACGTGGCGCGTAAGGTCTTGAGCACGCCCTCCGACAACACCACACCCTCGCTAGCGAGATTCCGGAACAGCGACTTGGTGATATCCACGCACATTTTCTGCAAGCCCTGTTCGGCATTATCCGCGGACAGTCCCTGGTGTTTGTGTTCGTAGGCGTCGGCGATATCCGCCTGGCAAATCCGCCTGAGCGCGCAATTGCGATAGATTTCAGACAGCACGCCGACTTCCAGCCCCCAATCGCCGGGCACACGGTTGATCCAGGCCAAGTCGCGCACCATGGCAAATTCCCCCGCCAGCGGGTAACGGAAACTGTCGAGGAAGGTGAGCAGAGGGTGAGCCCCGGCCACTTGCTGGAGGCTTCGAATCAGCGGCGTGAAATACAGTCGTGTTACGCGGCCGTGAAGGCGATTGGTCACCCGGCTGTAGTAACCTTTGCAGAATTCGTAGCCGAGATTGGTGTTGACGATCGGGTAGCAGAGTCTGGCCAGGTATTCGCGGTTGTAGCTGAGAATGTCGCAGTCGTGCAGCGCGATCACATTGCTTTCGCCCCGGGCCAGGACGTATCCGAAGGCCATCCAGCATCCCCGGCCTTTTCCCTGCAACCCGGTGTCGAGTTCGGCTTGGGCCAGCAATTTCAAGATGTCCTGGATACCGGCTCCGTCGTTCCAGACGATTCGCACTCGTTGCGGCAGCACGGAAAAAAACTGTTTGGCCAGCCGGAATTCGAGTGCCGATGCACGATCCAGCGAGATGACGATTTCATTGACGTAGCGGATGTCTTTTAACACCTGGACGATATGTTTCAGCGCAGGGTTTTCCAGTTCGGAATAAAGGGAGGGGAGGACGAGGGCGATCGGGTTCGATGCCGCGTGCCGCTCCAACTCCTTTTCCAATTGCTCAAGGTTGGAGCCGCCGAGGCGGTGCAACACGGTCACGAGACCGTTCTGATGAAAATCCGACATGGTCCCTCCTGTGCGGGGTGGGGAGAGGGTGGCTGTATTCGTTTATGCCCGGTGCGGTAGGAGTGATTCCATCACTGGAGGCAAACACCAACCGTGCCGAGCGGGTGAATGTGCTGAGAGGAGATCGCCGTTACTGCGCCGGGGGCATAGCCTTGCTCGTCACGACCGACTTCACGATCTTGGCTCGTTTCACAGACTCCAGAAAGCGATCCGGAGGCTCGGGATTGGGCAGATTCACTTCGACGGAATACCACCCCGACTTCATCGGCCCTTTCTTGATCCCGTTAAGTTCCTGGACCAGATCTTCAATGCTTTTTTCGGTGGTACCGTCCTGAAAAGCCACCCAGAACATGAAGGCCTGGCGATCCGCGTCGCGAAGGTTGTCCGACACCGCGACTGCGGTCGGAGCAGGGGTCTCCTTCGGCGGGTCGTTTTTCGCGACGACGACGGGCTTGGATGCCGCATTGGCTTTGGCGACTTCCAATGAGGTCAAGGCCAGACGGGCATGCAACTCCCGATTGCGGCTCTCCAGCAACGCGACCTGTTTGACTAACGTTTCATTGACCGACTTCACCGCTTGAAGATCCTGTCGCACGAGCTCGCGGTCCGCTTCGACCGCAGTCACGGCCACGCGCATGCCGGTTTGCACTTCCTGCGCAACATCGGTTTTCACGGTCTTGAGGTCTTCCTGTACGGCGACGACTTGGGTGCTAAGGCGCTGCTGCGTATGGGCGACGGTGTCGATGAGGGTATTTAATTGCGCAATGCGATCCTGCTCGGCGCGCGACACGGCCACCGCTGCCGCTTGCGACTCCACAAGCTGGGCAAGCTGCTGGTGGACGTGATCGATCTGATCCTGCGTCGATTGTCGCGCGGCTAATTCTTCTTCCAACTGATGGGCACGATCTTCGGAGCCCACCCAGGCCGGAATCCGTTCAGCCAACAGAGCGACCACGCCCACGGCCAGGATGACCTGCGCGAAGGCGGTGGTCATGCTCCACACGGGGCTGCCTTGCGTCGAGGCTACGGCGGCGCCGGCGGGCAAGCCAACGGCTGTGGCCAGATGTGACCACCAACCCGGCGCGACCTCGTACTGCACGTTGAGCGAACCGCCGTCGAAATGGTTTTGAACATGGAGCGTGAGGCTGCCTTTGCCGACTGGGATCCGCACGCTTTTCTGGCCGGCTTCGGGTGCCACGCACCCTCCGATCAGCACGCCCGACTCGCTTCGGAGTTCCAGGTGTTGAATACTGCGTTCGCGGGCTGTATAGGCGAAGGATGGATCGGTCTGTGCGCAATTCAATGTGCCGATGCGCTCGTGATTGACCAGGACCTGGAGAAACCCAGGGCGTTCTTCCGCCGCGCGGCGCGGCTGGTCATCCAGCGCGTCAAGCAGATGTGCGCGATAGTCGTTGAGCTCTGGTGTTTCCATGGTGCCGTCCTCCCCGATCGCCTCCAAAGAGAGCCAGGACGCCTCCCTTTTTCAGCGGATGTATATGGAGATTGACTTGCGGCTTCACCCCGCTGCTGACGTCGGCTTGCCGGCGATCTGCGACTTCCAGAAAGCAATCGCGGCAAAACGCCAGGTGCCAGACGCGGTAGTCGTGGCCGTAGTCATCGTGAAAAAGTTGCCCCCACTTCTGTTCGGACAAGCAGGGATAATGTTCCGGTTCGCTCTTTCGATAATGCGATTGCAAGACGGGCATCAGCCGATCCACTTCGTTATTGAGGTGGTCCGGCCTCGTGCGCAATTCCTGCTCCAGGATTTCGATTTCCGGGCCGCTGAGTCCCGTTTCGTTCATGGTGCGTTGCCAGCCCGATTGGCGCCACCGCTCGAAGTTCTTATAGACGCGCTGGCTTTCCGCCTGGCCGAAACCCAGCAGCTTCACCACATGGGCCTGGCTGAACCCGTAGAAGTGGTAAAACAGCGCGATCAGCGCATCGCGGCTCACGACGGCACGGGAAGCCAACCCATCGAGAAACCGTCCCACCGGCGTCAGCAACTCCTTGTGGTAACACAGGGGATCCGGCTGGCTGAAGGATTTCGCGATCAGGCTATCCAAGAGAAAAAACGGTCTGCAGGGGACTTCGGTGCGGCCGAAGACCACAAAACGCTCCACTAATTCGTAACCCCAGCGAAGCGCCAATTTTTCATGGGTGATATCGTCGCCCCATTGATTCGTTTCACGCAGGAAGCGCTTGGTCTGACCGGTGGCACGGTCCAACAATTCCGGCAGCGACTTCGTGACCAGCTCGTCGAACTCCCGTTCGGTGGTCACGACATTGTTGAGTCGTGAAGAAAAAGGTTGGCCGTCGCGCATCGTCTTTCCGTCCGGCATCTTAGGAGACATAGTGGCGAATTCCCCAGCAAATGACAATTCGACAAGTCCGCTCCTAGGAGACCACATTTGTCCATGAGGGGTCAATGGGGAGGTGGGCGATCCCCGCATTGTATCAGGGTGAAACAGGCCTGGAGGCAGATGGAAAACGGTGCGGTTCCTCAAGCAGGGGCGGGGTGGCTTTCGACGGGAGGATCCCCCCTACGGACGGTCGGTGGAGAGACGCTTGGCTAGCCGTCTGGCGAGTCGCATCATGGCCGGGGAACGGTCGGAGGGATCGAGTAAGACGTTGATGACATAGGGCTGGCTGGGATCGGCTAGTGCCTTCGCCAGCGTATCGACGAACTCACCATGAGTGGCGACGCGCGAGCCCTGCCCCCCTCCAATGAGGTCGCAGATCCGTTCGTATCGCCATTCGTGAATATCGTTAAACGGTCCTTCCAGAATCTCGCGTTCGGTGGAATAGCCGTGATTATTCAGGACGATCACGACAGGCGCTTGCCGGTATCGGACGGCGGTGGAGAGTTCCGAACCGGTCATCTGAAACGCCCCGTCGCCCACCAGAACGATAGGGCGCAAGGACGGATCGGCAAACGAGGCCCCGACGGCCGCCGGGACGGCGAAGCCCATCGACGTATAGTAGGCCGGCGAGAGAAACTCAAAGCGCCGGTGGACGTGCAGATCGACGGAGGCAAAGAGCGATTCGCCGACATCGGCGATGACCAGTGTTTTCTCCTGCAGCACCGTATCGAGATGGCGGAATACGCCGTGCAGACTGACCGAGGCGTCTGCCGGAGGCATAGGTTCTTCCGGAGCACGGGGAGCGGGCAGCTGTGGTTTGGGAAAGGAGGGCAGCGGGGCATTGGCAAGTGCTTTGACGAAATCCTCGAAGCGGATGGAATCGTACCGATGATGTTTGATGGCAACGCGATCTGCGGTGGCGTGGATGGTATGGCCATCGGAAAACAGGGCGCTGCGGGCGTCGAGATCCTCAACATCCGACAGGATCGAACCGAGGATGAGCAGGCAATCTGTTTGGTTCACAAATTCCTTCACCTCGTCACGGGCGACCAAGCCACTATAGACGCCGACATAGAGCGGATGGTCTTCGCGGATGATGGACTTTCCGAGGAGGGTGGAGGCGATCGGCACGTTCAACCGTTCGACGAGTTTCGTCAGCTCGTCGTGGAGTCCAAAGCGGCCCACTTCAGCGCCGGCTAAGATCACCGGACGTTTGGCCGACTCCAACATCACGCGCACCTCGGTCACCGCTTCACTTAGGGCGGCCTTGTCTGTTGGTTCGTCTAAGATGCTCGTTTTATGAGACGTGTACGCCAGCGGCACATGGACCATGTCGCGCGGGATCTCGAGATAGATCGGACGTCGATAGCGCAGCAAGGCGGCAAACGCGCGATCCATTTCGCGCTCCGCCGTCAGCGGATCGTCCAGGCTGACCGCCGCCACCGTCATTTTTTCAAACACCTCACGTTGGGTCGAGAACTCCCGCACCATATGGTGGAGATAGGGATTGCGCGCGCGCTCCGAGAGTCCTGGTGATCCGGTCAGCAACACGACAGGTGATCGTTCCGCATAGGCGCAGGCAATCGCATTGACCGTGTTGAGTCCTCCGACACAATAGGTCACGCAGAGGGCCCCGATGCCGTTGATCCGCGCATAGGCGTCGGCAGCAAAGCCGGCGCAATCTTCTCGCGTGGTGGCCACATGTTGAATCGGCGAGGACTCCATCAATTTATAGAGGCCCAGCACATAGTCGCCGGGAATGCCGAACATATGGCGGACGCCGAGGCGATGAAGCCGATCTAAAACTGCCGTGCCGATCGTGTGTGTCGTCATAAGGATGGACGCTCCGTTACCAGGTGGCGAGGCGAGGGATCTATTCTCGCAGCAAACCATAGGTGCCTGGGAAGGTCAAGCGCGCGAACAATCGTGACGCACGGTTGCTTCAGGGAATGATTTCAGGCACCCTCGTGAGCCATTTGCACCGCATGGCCAACATGCCATTGAACACCTCTACCCTGGATACATCACCACCATGACACAGACTATGACCAGTTCCACCGCAAGAGTCCGCCTGACCGCCGAGCGTGCCGGGCCTCGTTACTACGGTCATCTCTGGGTCTTCGACAACAATGTGGCCGAGGTGCTGGGCACGCCGGCCGCGGGGGATTTGGTCGATGTGTACACCCATCAGAAACGGTTTTTCGGACGCGGGTTGTTCAACCCCCACTCAAAAATCCGCATCCGGCTTCTGACCTTTCACGAAGAACCGATCGATGAGGCGTTTTTTGCCGCGCGACTTCGTGCTGCTGCGGCGCTTCGGCGTACTGTCACCCCTCACGCGAACGCGTGTCGTCTTGTCCATGGCGAGAGTGACCTGTTGCCGGGCCTGGTGGTGGACCGGTTTGCCGATGTCGCGGTGATGCAGGCCCTGGGGTATGGCATGGATCTGCGAAAGGACCTGTTGGGTGACCTCCTGGTGCAAGAAGCGGGAGTGAAGAGCGTCTATTTGCGCAATGATGCGAAAAGCCGGACGCTCGAAGGGCTGCCGTTGTCGAAAGGATTCCTGCGTGGCGAGGGACCGACGACGGTGCCCATCCACGAAGGCAAGGCTCAGTTCACAGTCGACATTGCGGAGGGGCAAAAAACCGGCTGGTTCTGCGATCAGCGGGAGAACCGGCTGGCAGCAGCGGCCTATGCCAAAGGAAAACGCGTGTTGGAGGCCTTCTGTCATACCGGCGCCTTTGGAGTGCAGGCGGCCTTGGCCGGTGCGCAATCGGTCGAAGGCCTGGATGTGAGTGCGGCAGCGGTGGCGTTAGCCCAAGCGCATGCGGCGCAGAATCATGTCGCGTCCATCTGCACCTATCGGCAGGCCGATGCCTTCGATGAATTGCGAGTGCTGGAACGCAATCAGCAACGGTATGATCTGGTCATTCTCGATCCACCTGCCTTTGCCCGGAGCAAGAAAGCCCTGCCTCATGCGTTGGCCGGGTATAAAGACGTCAATCTGCGAGGCCTGCGCCTTCTTCAGTCGGGGGGCGTCCTGGTGAGTTGTTCCTGTTCGCAACCGGTGAGTGATGACGATTTCTGGATGATGCTCCAGTCGGCGGCGCGGGATGCCAATCGCCAGATCCGTCTGCTGGAACAGCGGGGGCAGGGGCCGGACCATCCGGTGCTGGCCGGGATGCCGGAGACACGGGATCTGAAATGTTTCATCGTGCAGGTCTTCTGAGGCGATGATGCACGAGCCTGAACGGCTGTCAGAGCCTGTCGATGCGCCGCTTGTGCCCGCCTCCGTGTCGCTGCCGGAAATCACTCCCAACGCCGTCCTGCTCTCGGTTCTACTGGCTGCCATCTTGGCTGGGGCCAATGCCTACCTGGGCCTCTTCGCGGGGATGACCGTTTCCGCGTCAATCCCAGCCGCTGTCGTCTCGATGGCGGTGCTGCGCCTGTTTCGCCAGTCCAACATTCTAGAAAACAATATCGTGCAAACCGCCGCCTCTTCGGGTGAGGCATTAGCGGCGGGTGTGATTTTTACTATTCCTGGCCTGGTCCTGGTCGGCTATTGGACGAGCTTCGACTATTGGCAAACCTTTACGGTGTCGTTGGTCGGCGGAGTACTGGGAGTCTTGTTCACGATTCCCTTACGCCGTGCCTTGATCATTCACGCGCGGCTGCGTTTCCCTGAGGGAGTTGCCACGGCGGAGGTATTGAAGATCGGCGCCACATCAGGCGGCAATGCCGGTCGCCGGGTTCGCCTGTTGTTGAGCGCGTCAGCCTTGGGGGGCGGGTTGAAGTTTGCCGAGGGCGGCTTAAAACTTTGGAGTGAATCGTTGGAGGGTGCGCTTGAGCTGGGTCGTATGACGTTCTACGGAGGCCTCAACCTCTCGCCGGCGCTGGTCGCAGTGGGGTACATCATCGGGCTCAATACGGCGCTGGTGGTTTTTCTCGGCGGAGCAATCGGCTGGCTGGTGCTCCTGCCCTTGTACCAAGCCCTTGTGGGGACGCCGGCTGATGTGACCGGTGTGGCGGCGGCGAAGGTCGTGTGGAGCGGGCAGATTCGCTACATAGGGATCGGCGCCATGCTGGTCGGCGGAGTCTGGACGCTGATTCAGGTTCGAGGGCCCATCCTGCACAGTCTCCGGCAGTTGCTTTCGCTCTATGCTGCCCGTCGCGACGATCGTGGTGCGTCGGCGCCACTCCGCACCGAGCGGGATGCGGGCGTGGTCTGGCTCATCGGTCTGACGGTGGCTTCGCTGATCCCTATGGTATTCCTGTACCGCCACCTGCTGGATCACAGCCTATTCGCTGGCGCGGGATTAACCGTGCTGATGGTGGTGACGGCGTTTCTCTTTTCTGCCGTGGCCGGGTATATGGCAGGCCTGGTCGGCAGTTCGAGCAATCCGGTGTCGGGTGTCACGATCGCCACGATCATGCTCGCGGCGCTGCTTCTATTGGCCATCCTGGGGCGTGAACATCCGGCCGGTCCGGCGGCCGCCTTGCTGGTGGGGGCGGTCGTGTGTTGCGCCGCAGCCATGGGTGGCGACAATCTGCAGGATCTAAAAACCGGACACCTGGTTGGTGCGACGCCGTGGAAGCAACAGGTGATGCAGGTCATTGGAGTGGCGACCGGTGCGGTGGTGATCGTACCGGTGCTGTCCTTGCTACAGGCGAAATATGGAATCGGAGTGGCGACCGCCGCGCATCCCCATCCCCTGAGTGCCCCGCAGGCGACTTTGATGGCCAATCTTGCCAAGGGAGTGTTCGGCGGGTCATTGCCCTGGCATTTGGTCGGCATCGGGATGGCGCTCGGCGTGGTGATCATTGCCTTGGATCAGCGGCAGGCCCAACGTCAGGCTCAGCTTCGTTTCCCGGTGTTGGCTGTCGCGCTGGGTATGTACCTGCCTCTCAAATTGTCGGCGGCGATCATGTTCGGCGGGTTGCTGGCCGAGGTAGTGCGAAGGGGCAGACCGGCTTCCGAGACTCCGACTGACGATCAAGGGCTCCTATGTGCTGCCGGGCTCGTCACCGGGGAAGCGATGGTTGGTATCCTGCTGGCAGTTCCCATTGCGTTGAGCTCTGTGTGGCCGTCGTTGGCAGGAGATCCGTTTCAGTTGTTCGCCGATCCGCCGTTGGGCGGCTGGCCGGGGCTTCTCGCCCTGGCATTGGTCGGCCTCTTCTTAGTGCGAGCCGCACAAGCAGCAGGAGGTGCAGGCAATGCTGACGCCACCCGTAGGGGAGTGTGATGTCGCGTGAATGAGGAGGACGGAAGCTAGTCGCTGGGTGGCTCAAAATGTCCCGGCGGCCTGGATTGCCAGGGGACGGTGGCCTGTTTGGATTGTTTCACGAGGCTCCGCAGGCTGACTTCGGCGGCACGGAGAAGTTTCGGGTCGCCGCTCTGCATCAATGCGGTGAGCAGCACGAACAGCGTTCGATCATGCCCGGCTGCCAGGAGCAACCTGTCCAACACGGGGTCTGCCCCGGTTAGCGTGGAGAGCGGAGCCGGTTCCTCATCGTCGTCTTTGCAGAGGAGGTCGAATTCCATCGGGTGAATGAACAGCCAGGAAAGGGGAATTTGCAGAGCTTTGGCGAAGGCTTCCAGCGTTGACGCAGTGGGATCGAGCTGTTCAGACTCCAATGATTCTAAGAGATTCGGGGTGATTCCAGCTCGCTGGGCAAAGGCCTGCTCCGAACATTTTTGAGACACTCGCCATGCGCGAACCAGGGTTCCAATGTGTGGCATGGCGCCGATCATACTGCATCCCTTTTCGGCACTGCAACGTCGCTTTTTCTCATGTTGATGGATACTTGTCTGCAACTTCAATACGTTACGATCCATTCTCCTAGGTAGAACAAAGGCATACAAATCGGGTAGAATGAGCCGTTCTTATTGATATCCCCAGCGAGGAGGATCAGCCAATGTTAGGAACCGACATTCGCGGCATTATGGCCGAAGAGGAAGAAGTCCAGCGGCGGCAGGAAGCCTTGCAGTCGTTGATGTCGATGCGCGAGAGGCTGCTGCGTGAATCCTTGGAAGCGCGGATCAAGCGGGCACGTGGAACGGGAGACTGGACCAACCTGTCTCCTGCTGAATGTGCCAGTATTTACAAAGAGGAACGCGTGCACCTTCGGGCTCAATTGGAACGATTGAAGGCCGAGCGGGACCGCACACGCGGCAAGCTGTCGGCTCTCAAGCGGGCGAAAGTGCGTGCGCAACGTATCCGTGCCGCGGAAGCCGCTTCGGGGAAGAAACGTAAATAGGATAGATAGCGGGGAGGTGGTGCTATTCCGCACTCCTCCCCGCAGTGCCGCAGACCTCCAGGTATCTGTTGACCTTCTCATCTCGCACCGTCTCTCGCAACTTTCTCTCCCATATCAGGGATGTCGCTAAGACGAAGCGTACGCGCGACCGCGAACGCGTCTTTGTGCTCGAAGGCACAAAGCCGATTCTTGAATTGGTGCGATCGGCCCCTCGCCAGATCGTCTGTCTCGTTGTCGCTCCGACGTTTCTCGAACGCCAGTCACCGGATGATGTGCAGGAGATTGGCCGCAGCGGGTGCACCGTGCACACGTGCCCGGAACATCAGCTGGCCCAGTTGTCTGATGTCGAAACCTCGAGCGGTGCTCTCGCCATTGTGCATCAACCGACCTGGGATCAGGCTGCCATCCTGGCGCGGCCCAGAGTGTTCGGTCTCTACGGAGACATGTTGCAGGATCCGGCGAATATCGGAACGATTATCCGGACAGCAGCGGGACTCGATGTAAGCGCCTTATGGACGGCACCCCATTCTGTCGATGTGTTCAATCCAAAGGTTGTGCGGGCCACGGCCGGCACGCTGTTTCAACTGCCGATTTTCTCTCATACCAGCCTTGAGAACCTGCTGTCTTTAGGATGTACGATTCTGGCAGCCGATGTCGGGGCCCATTCGAACAGCGTCCCGATCCGGTCGATTCAGTCCATTCCCGCTCGCACCATCGTGGCGATCGGCAGTGAAAGTCGTGGCTTGTCGGATGCCGTCCTTGACGCCGCCGCGGTGCGATTTACGATCCCGCTCAAACCAGGGGTCGAATCACTCAATGCCGCCACGGCGGCCGCCATCGCCCTGTTTCATTTGTCGGGATTACCGATAGAGTCATAGGCCGCTCATCAGGCGCGCACGGCGTTCAAGACCGCTGCGGTCCGGTCATCGCCGTCGCGTGGGATGTTCGCAAAATCTCCCCGCATCGCTTTCAGGGCATATCGTTCCTGCTCGATTTCCGTCTGAGTCCGCATTCCCAATCGACGAAAGACCGGAATTGGGGGGCACCATCCTTGAACGGCATGTTGGAGTAAAAATCCTCCGACGACGGCCGGGAGGAGAAACCAGCGCCGGTTCACCAGACTTCCGAGACAGAGGCCGGTCAAGGCGATCGTCGCCGCGTTAGCCTCCAGCAGCCGCTCCACGTCCCATTCGCGGTCCAGTTCGCGCAGGCGTTCACTGATGGCCTGTGCTCCACACTTTGCGAAATAGGCAACATTGGCTTCTGTTTGGCGGCGAATGCGCGCATTGATGTCCGCATCGGTCCGGTCAGCCACCCGTGACGTCGTCGGCGGAATCAGATCGGTCATCGAGAGCCTCCTTTGTTTCTGTGTTCGGCACGTCATCCACTATGAGATTCAGAGGGCAACGATGTGGACTAGGCATTCCCCGCGGAGGCCTTATATCGTCTCCAGATCTCCTTCCTTTTTCTCGTCAGTTTCCTTTACGATGCCGGTACACAGGTGCTGAGTTTGAGGCGAACATCAATGAAGGCGAAGACGACATTTCATTGTCAGGCATGTGGCCACCAGGCCCCGCGCTGGCTCGGACGCTGCCCCGACTGCGGGGGCTGGAACACGCTTAAAGAGGAGCGCTTGCCTGCCGCTCCCAAAGGTCGCCAGGCCATGCCCCTTACGGCCATGGCGGTTGCTACACCCATCTCTGACATCGAAATCGTCGGCGAGCCGCGGCATAGCACCGGAATGGGGGAATTTGATCGGGTCCTGGGCGGCGGTGTGGTGCCCGGGTCCGTGATGTTGATCGGCGGCGACCCGGGTATTGGCAAGACGACGTTATTGCTGCAGGCCTTGCCTCTGCTGGCGGAGACAGGCGAGCAGGTCTTATATGTCTCCGGTGAGGAGTCTCCCCGGCAGATCAAGATGCGGGGGGAGCGCCTCGGCATCGGTGGCAAGCATCTCCTCATTCTCGGAGAGACATCCCTCGAACAAATCCTCAAAGCAATTCAAGAAATCAAGCCGGCAGCGGTCGTCGTGGATTCGATTCAGACGGTCTACACCGAGCAATTAACATCGGCGCCGGGGAGTATCAGTCAGGTGCAGGAAGTTGCCGGGCAGTTGATGTGGTTCGCAAAGCGCAACAATGTCCCCGTGTTCATCATCGGGCATGTCACGAAAGAAGGCGCCATTGCCGGACCACGCTTGCTGGAACACATCGTCGACACGGTGCTGTACTTCGAAGGCGACAAGAGCCACAGCTTCAGAATTTTGCGCGCGGTGAAAAATCGGTTCGGGTCGACGAATGAAATCGGCGTATTCGAGATGAAGGATGGCGGGCTGGAGGAAGTCAGCAACCCCTCGGAGTTGTTTCTCGCCGAACGCCCGCAACGCAGCACCGGTTCCGTCGTGGTGTCCAGCCTCGAGGGGACACGACCAATTCTTGTGGAACTTCAGGCGCTGGTATCGGGAACGAATTATCCGATGCCCAAGCGGATGGCGAACGGAGTGGAACCAAATCGGTTGTCCTTGCTGCTGGCCGTGATGGAAAAACGGTTGGACATGCACCTCTCGGGACAGGATGTGTACGTGAATGTAGTCGGCGGAATTCATATCGATGAGCCGGCCATCGACCTGGGTATTGTGGCCGCCGTGACGTCGAGTTTGCGCGAGAGCCCGATTGATTTCACGACTCTGGTCATGGGCGAAGTGGGCTTGGGCGGCGAGGTCCGGGCAATCAGCCAGGCCGAGATGCGGATTCGCGAGGCGGCGAAGATGGGTTTCAAGCGTTGCCTGTTGCCTGAGCGGAACGTGGCGAAACTCGATCCGGTAGATGGGATTGAACTGGTCGGCATCCGTGAGGTCGGAGACGCGCTGGATGCGGTGTTGGCGTGAGGACTGTGGATAAGAAAACCGTACGCGTAAACCAAGTGCGCCAACTACTGAGCATCCTCCTGCTCTGTGTCTTCACGCTCTCCGGCTGTGCGCTCTTTGGTCCAAAAGACACCACTCCGCTCAAAGAGGCGACGGCGGAGCAGTTGACCGCGCTCTTAAAAGAGCAGGCGGGAGAAGTGCGAACCATCAAAGGCCTCTTCAGTGCCAAGATTACCGGCGGCATCTTACCCATCGGCCAACGAGTCCAGGGCACGGTGTTTTACCAGCGGCCCAACGCGATAAGGTTGAGGGGTTTCTCTGCGGTGGGTAGCGAAATATTCGAGTTCGTCCAACTGGAAGATCAATTCAAGCTGCGGCTGCCGACGATGGGGCGTGAAGTGATCGGTCGATCTTCTGAAGCCGATCAACTGGGACAGCTCACGCGTCCGTTTCAGTTGAGTGTCTGGGCTATGAGCGGCGTGACGGGGACGCAAGCCATTGGCCCGCAGGAGCAGGTTCGGTTGTCGGAGGACGGTTCTCGATACCGCTTGGATGTATTGACGGCACCAGGACCATCTGGGGCGGCTCCTTACATAAGCCGGCGAATCTGGTTTGACCGTCGGAATTTGCTGGTGGTGCAGGAAGAACGGCTGACACCCGCCGGCGAGATCGAAGCGACGATGCAATTCGATGACTATCGGGCAGTCGGCTCGTTGCCGCCGGCCACCTTGGCCTCCAATGGACAATCGCCAGAGGCCGTCACGCGTATCATGCGCCCCTTTACCATTCGCATGACCGATGGGCAGGGATCCGGAAGTCTGCAGGTGACATTCCATGAACTGGTTCCGAATGAGCCGATTAAACCGGGTGAGCTGGGACGCGTATGAAGGCGCAGCCGGATCACCACCTGTTAGCAATCGATACGGCGACGGCCTGGCAGAGCGTGGCCCTGTTGAGCGGTGAGAAGGTGCTGGCCCTCGTCGAGCAAGATGCCGACGGGTCGCACGCACGGTCGTTACTAGGCGCCATTGATCGTGTGTTGCGTGAGGCGAGCATCACGCTGAAGCAACTTCAGGGTCTGGCGGTATCCATCGGCCCAGGTTCATTCACCGGTTTGCGGGTCGGGCTCGCGACCATGTTGGGGTTTCGTGCGGTATTGGGTCTTCCGATTGCCCCGGTCCCCACATTGGAAGCCATGGCCTGGAACCTGCGTGACGCGAAAGGGCTCTTGGTGCCGGTCCTGAAAAGCCGGCACAACGAAGTCTATTGGGCTGCCTATGAGTGGTTACCGGAATCGGGCCTACGGACCCTCATCGCCGAGCAGGTTGGGCCGCCGGGCTCGGTGGCTCGAGCCTTACAGGGGAGCAATTCCTGCACAGTGTTCGGTGATGGATGGCAGGCGTATGAGAACGATATCAGGAATGCTATCGAGGCCGTCGGCGGGCAAGTGCAGGAAGTCAGCGAGGAAACACACCGTCCTTCGGCCGTGAGTGTGGGGCTGGTAGGCCAACGGCGTCTGGACGGGGGACAGATTGCGGAACAAGAATTAGTTCCCCGCTATGTTCAACGCACGGAAGCGGAAGTAAAATTTGACGAACAGCAGGGCGTCTCCGCGCTTGAGCGGCGACGCCAGCGAGTGGCCAGTAAGTTGACGCAGCGACGAGCGCGACCTGTTCCGAAAGGCAGTGATGTCCGACGTAGGACGTAGTATGCCACATGGAGCCTGTTCTCTGAGATGACATCGACGTCGGTCTTGATTGAACCTGCGACACCAGCGGTCCTCGATGAGGTGCTCGCCATTGAACAGGCTTGCTTCTCAGCCCCCTGGACGCGCAAAATGTTGGCAGCCGAACTCTCCGGCAACCAATTTGCGAACTTTTTGATCGCGAAGTGCTACGACCCCCTGTCGGGATCCTTTGCGGTGGCGGGGTATTTTTGTTTTTGGGTCGTGTTTGAGGAAGTGCGGCTGATGAACCTGGCGGTCTTGGAACCGTTTCGGCGGCAAGGAGTCGCAACGAAGTTGGTCTGCACCGCCCTGCAAACGGGAGTGGAACGTGGTGCCTCCAGGGCGATGCTGGAAGTGCGGGAATCGAATCTCGAGGCACAGACGCTTTATCGCCGGCTAGGGTTTCGTCAGACCGCCAAACGATCACGGTATTACAATCATCCCGAGGAAGATGCGGTGCTGATGGAAATGACGCCGCTGCAGGTGAGTGAGGTGTGTCGGCAGCCCGGAGTGTGAGCTCCGGGAGCCGGGTAACGCGATGGTCATCCACGAACGTATGTAGTCAACCAGGAGGTGCGACATGCAGACGGAGACGGCGATTACTGAGCGGTTACGGCGATCCAACACAGAATTCCGCGCACTGGAAGAATCTCACCATCGCCTCGATGAGAAATTAGCCGATCTACAACGGCGGCACGTGCTGACGCCGGCCGAAGAAGTGCTGAAGAAACAGCTGCAGAAAGAAAAACTGGCCACGAAGGATAAGATTGCCGAACTCATTCGATCCTCACGGTAACGAAGATCGATAGGAGTTCTGCGCCGGGCTCTTCTCGCGGACGGATGGGGCAGAGCGGAGAGACCGAGCGCGGAGGCATTGGTTCAGACCGGACATGCTCGCACCACTGGCCGCCCATATTCAGTCGCTGAAAAAGCGGTTGCTGATCATCGCGGTCACCTTGGGGGTCGCGTTTGCGTCGGCGTTTGCCTATTCAACGGAGATGGTCGCGTGGCTCAACCGTCCGTTCCCCAACCAGCTGGTCTTCTACGGACCGACCGAAGCGTTGTTTGCCTCCATCAAAGTTTCGTTTCTGGCTGGCATCATTCTCAGCCTGCCGATCGTGTTTTACCAATTCTGGAAATTCATCGAACCGGCGCTGCTTCCAAAGGAGCAGCGCTGGGCGATTCCGATTTTCCTGCTCGCGGCGCTCCTGTTCGCGCTCGGCCTCATCTTTTGTAATCTCGTCATCCTGCCGCTGGTCATCGACTTTTTTGTCAGCTTCGGTATGGATCGCGACATCACGCCCGCGCTCGGTGTCGGCACCTATATCGATTTCAACGTCAAATTCCTCCTGATCTTCGGTTGTGCATTTGAACTGCCACTGGTGCTGACTATCTTGTCCAGGGTTGGCGTGGTCTCGGCGGCGGTATTGGCCCATTACCGTAAGCATGCCATCATGGCGGCCTTGATCATTTCGGCCATCGTGACGCCGGATGCCACCCTGTTCACCATGTTGCTGATGGCGGTCCCGCTCATGGTACTCTATGAGATCGGGATCATCGGCGCGAAGATCTTCGGGCGGTCGTCAGGACCGGCGCCCGACATGAATTTGCCCCTCGACCCGGATATACCCATCGGTACCGCCGGGCATCGCGTTCGATAAGCCGGCGTTCACAATTTTTGAAGGGTGATCTCCTATGCTGCGTCACATGTTGGTGTTGACGGCGTTGACGGTCGGCGGTTTACAGGGATTAGTGCATGCCGCTCCATCGCTAATCGTGAATGAGGGGGGAGGCTCGCTGAAGCTGGAACAGGGACATCCCGGGCAGGATCCTTCCTCACCGGCCGATATCGGCAACACGAGTATTCAAGCCCTCGCGTCAGGTGCCGGAGGCGTGATCTACGCAGGCTCATTCGGCATGGGCATTTTCCGGAGTACCGATCGGGGCGGCACCTGGATGTCGGCCAATGAGGGACTGACCGATCCCTTCGTGCTCTGCCTCACCACCGCGAAAGACGGCGCGATCTATGCGGGGACATTTCGTGGCGGCGTGTTCCGCTCCCGCGATGCCGGGAAAACCTGGCAGCCGATCAACAAGGGACTGAAACGGTTGGAGATCAAAGTCCTGATGATGGACGCGAAGGGGCTGTATGCAGGAACCGGCGACGGCGTCTACCTGTTAAATGCGGCGCAGGATCAATGGAAAGTCGTGACCACCGGCCTGGATGAGATTCTGGTTCATGCGCTGGCCAGGACTGATGATGGCACGCTGTATGCCGGAACTTCAGGTAAAGGGGTGCATAGTTATAAAGAACGCACGCCGGGATGGACGCGACTGCGACAGGGCCTCAAAGATCACGAGGGTTTGGTAGAGAATTTTATCCGCGTGCTGGCCGTCGATAAGGAGCAAGGGGTGTACGCCGGGACATTCGACGGGGGAGTGTTTCGCAGCGGCGATGGTGGCAAAACCTGGTTGCCGATCAGCCGTGCCCTCCCGAATGACTCCATCCGCGGTTTGATCAGCAATGAGCGCGGCGTGTATGTTGCCACGGGACGGGGGATTTTCAAGACCGTCGATAAGGGGCGGCAATGGATGCCGTTAAATAAGGGCCTCAGCAATCTATCGGTACAAGTGTTGATCGAGGGCGATAAGGGCGGTTTTTATGCCGGGACCAGTTCCGGCGTGGTTCGCAGCGATGACGACGGCCTCACCTGGACGGCAGTCAGCCAAGGGTTAGAAGGCGAGAGCGTCGCGCCCTTCAAGTTTAACTGAGTAGGAAAGGACACGAGATGACGGCACAAACCGGTTCACCACAAGCGACCATTACTGTGACATCCAAGAATGAGCCGTGGGGGCAGATCGTACTGCGCTTTTTCCCCGACGTGGCGCCGAATCATGTGAAGAACTTCACGGACCTGGCGAAGAAAGGGTTTTACAACGGCACTACCTTTCATCGGGTCATTCCAGGCTTCATGATTCAGGGCGGCGATCCCAACAGCAAGAATCCGGATCGCGCCTCGCACGGGATGGGTGGACCCGGCCACAATGTGAAGGCCGAATTCAACAGCAAGCCGCATAAGCGGGGAACGCTGTCGATGGCGCGCGCCAATGATCCGGACAGCGCGGGTTCGCAGTTCTTCATCTGCGTGAACGACGCGAATTTCTTGGATTGGCAATATACGGTGTTCGGGGAAGTGCAGAGCGGGCTCGACGTCGTCGACAAAGTGGTCGGGGCCAAGCGTGACGGACGGGACAACCCGCTGGAGCGCGTGGAAATGACCGTGACGATTTCTGAGTAATGCGACGCATCGTTGAAGCGTAAGGAGACGACTGCGTCATGACCCCGGTGCTTCGGTTCCTGCGCGTCACGGTTCACCTTTCACAGATCGCGGTGTTGGCCGCAGCGGTGTTCACCGCTGCGGGCTGCGCCATTCCTCAGGTCCCCTCGCGGACCGTCTACGAAGACCCCGTCAATTTCGTCCGGTTGGAGTTGGATGCCAATGTGTTGCCGGAGTGGCCGCCCGGGCATTTCACGCATCCGGCCAGGTTCTCTCAGGAGCAGGTCAGGCGGGTGCTGATGGGGCTCACGGTTCAGGAACACCGGACGATGGTCCAGCGCTGGATCGGCGATGACTCCCGACGTTTGCCCATGTTCCGTGATGCGGAGATCATGATTCTCGTGCCGCAACTGGTCGAGGCCTTACGGTTAGCACGAGAAAATGAGCGGGTGACCTACTACCTCAGCCAGCCTCAAACGTCGGTGAAGCGGACGATCACGTCTGGAGGGATGTATATCCGGGGTACCGAACTGCATTTTATTTTGGGGAATTGGCAGACGCTGTATGGCATTCCGGCTTACGGGATGATTTACGATCGACGGTACCCGATGAATCCCATCATCTCCAAAGGATTCGATCTGTTTTTCGACCTCGACCAGGCGTTAGTCACTCAAACGACCAGCATCTGGGATGGGCTCCTCGCCAATACAAAAGACGAACTGGTGATCGATCTCGCGATTGTCTTTCCCGGTCAGAATATCTGAACCGCCCGTCGCTCCTGAAACGGTTCCTGCAGTCTGTGGAAGCCTCACGACGCCCTAGTATGCCGCTGCGGGTGGTCCTTCCGCCTGACTCCCTGCATCACCAGGGCGGGAAGCCGTCGATGCGCGGCTCATCAGAAGAATCCGGCCGGTATCGTCGCCTTGGGAAGTATAGGCCAGCGTAACTTCTGCGATCTTATAATCGTACTGCGTGTCCGCGAGTCGCGTTTGCGCCGCTGTGACTGCCACTTCTGATTGCGTCACTTCCACGACCGTGCCCAACCCGAGTTTGTACCGCTGTTTGGACAACTGCAACGCCTCTTGTGCCGTCTTCACCTGTTCTTCCGCCAGTGTGATCTGTTGCGCGAAGGTGAGAGTGTCGAGGTAGGCATTCGTCACTTGCTGCGTCAGCGCCTGCTCGATGTTACTGGTTGCAGCGGAAGCGGCCTGCCGGTTGGCGTTGGCTTCCACGACCTGGTTTTCGATCAGGAAGCCGGTGAACAGCGGCATCGAGACCATGGCGCCGGCCATCCACCAGCCGCCGGTCTGCTGGTTCTGGCGCGGATCGAATGGATCGAAGGTGCCGCCGCTGGCGATCGCCGACACGGTCGGGAGGTATTGGCGTTTGGTCGCGGTGAGGCGCGCATCGGCCGACGCCGTCTGCTCTTTCGCCCGTTTGACTTCCGGATGAGAGAGGCTTTCGTTGATCAGGGTCTCCAGCGTTTTCTGCGGGCGAACGGCAACGGAAATATCTTCGAGAACATAGTCATCGGCGCCGGCGATGCCCATCGTGCGGTTGAGGTCGGCGAAACTGGCCTTGAGGTCGTTGCGGCTCCGCACCAGCAGGGATTGGGCATTCACGAGTTCGACGCGGGCCAGGTCGAAGTCCAATTTGGATTTCAGTTGCTGGCGATAAAGCGTTTCGATCTGGCCGGCGATGATGCCACGCTCGCGAACCGTTTCCTCCGCGATCTGCACCAGACGATGCCGCTTCAGACTATTCAGGTACGCGCGCTGCACATACAGCAACACCAGCGCGCGTCTTGCATTGACATCCTGCCCCTGCGCGCGTTCGGCGAGTTTGTTCGACTCGATGAGGTTGCTGGTATAGCCGAAATCGTAGAGGCGTTGGTTGGCGATCACGCCTCCGGTAAAGGTGGTTTGGTTCTCCCGCAGCAACCCTCCACCGATCAGGAACCGTGGGTTGCTCACGCCGGCACCGGCGACGGTGTTGGCGTTGGCGTAGACCTGTGGATAGTACAGGGAGCGTGCCTGTTCCGTACGCGCCTCCGAAGCCTTCAAATTGGCCTGGCCCTCGATCAGCATCGGATGGTTCTTGACGGCAATTTCCACAGCTTGCTGCACGCCGAGGAAACTGCCGCGTGACAATGGCACCGGCTGTTCTGCCTCGGCGGCATAGGTGCCGGAGGCTGACGCTGCCGCCAGGGACAGGGCGGCCAGCATGAGAGAGGTGCTGCGTAGCAGTAGATAAGTCATGGGCGATCTCCCTGTGTCTGGGCCGCTCGGTTTGTAGGAGGCGCGGCGGTCGGCGGTGGAGGAGTGCCGCCTGGCGCGCGCCGTTCAAATTTCTGTTGGGAGAGTTTGGCGTCCGGCAGATTGAAGGGCGAGGCGACGACCGGCATCCCTTCGAGCAAACGACGTTTGCCAACGGCCACTACATCTTCGTCCCCTCGCAAGCCGGAGCTGATCTCGATCCACCGGCCGTCGCTGATGCCGGTTTGTACCGCTACCGGTTTCGCCTTGCCATCTTCGACGACGAAGACGGACTTGCCCTTCGGCGTGCTGGTGATAGCCTGGGGGGGAACCACGAGCGCCTGCGGAATTTCACGCAGACCGAGGGTGACTTCGGCGTAGGTGCCGGGACGGAGTGCGTGGTCCTGATTCGGTAAATCGATTTCGACCAGCAGACTACGCGTAGCCGGATCGAGCGCCATGGTGGATCGGGTGACGAGACCGGTGAACGAGCGGGACGGCAGTTCGGTCACCTTCACCGTGGCCTGGGTCTTTCCCGGCACGATCCAGGGGCTGTCGTCCTGGGGCACATTGGCATAAATGCGCACCGTGTTCAGATCCATGATCGTAAAGAGGGGAATCGCACTGGTGGCCGAGGACGTGGCGATTTGAATCAAGGCTCCGGGGTCCGCGAACCGGGCCGTTACGATGCCGTCGTAGGGGGCGCGGACTTTGGTGTAATCCCGCATGACGACGCGCTGTTCCATCAGGTGCCTCGCTCCCTGATAGGCCGCTTCGGCCACGTCCACGTCCTGTTTCGCGATGACGTCCGGCGACTCTTTCCAGACTTTCGCCAGCCGTTCGTAGGTCAGCTTCTTAATTTTGTAATCCGACACCGCCTGCTGGTACTGCTCTTCCACTTCCGGCGCGTCGATGACCGCGACGACGTCGTTCCGCTTCACGGCATCGCCCTTGTCCGGGCCAATCCATTTGAGATAACCGGACACTTTGGCGTAGAGCGTGGTTTGATAGAGCGGAGACACATTCGCGGGCAGTTTGACGGTATAGACCAGATCGCGTCTGGTCGGCTTGGTCACCTGCACATCCACGGGAGCGCTGTCCGGTACCGCCACGGATTCCTCGGGCGGTTGTGGCGGGGTGGGCACTGCAGGAGACGCAGGGGGAACCGGATGGCCGACGTCATGGATCTCTCGCCAATACAGAAGTCCGCCGATGACAAGTGTCAGCACGATGGCGAGGGCGATCCAGCGGATTTTCCGGCGCGTGGCCCTGACGGGGCGGAGAGTCGTTGACGGTTCGTCCATTAAATGTCCTCCGAGGTCGCGGGAGCCGTGGCAGAGAGCGGCGCGCGTTCCCGACGAATCAATACCAGACTGTGCATCACGGGTACGACCAGCAGCGTCATGATCGTGCTGACAGCCAACCCGCCGACCACCGCGCGGGCCAACGGCACCATGGTTTCGTTGCCCTCGCCGAACCCGAGCGCCAGGGGCAACAGACCCAGGATCGTGGCGAGCGCCGTCATGAGGATCGGCCGGATGCGCCGCCGCCCGGCTTCCAGTACGGCATGCGCAGCGGTCGAGCCGTTGCGCACCATGCGATTGGCGAAATCGACGAGCAGAATACTGTTCGACACCACGATGCCCATCATCATCAGCGTGCCGATCATGGATTCCACGTTGACCGACGTGTTGGTCATGTGCAGGGTTAACACCGTGCCGATCCACCCAAGCGGCACTGCCACCAGAATGATCAGGGGATCGATAAAAGAGCGAAACAGGGCGACCATGACCAGATAAATCAACACCACGGCGAGCGGGAGCGCCAGGGCAAAGTTTTGAATCGCCCCGCGCATGTTGGCCACTTCGCCGCGCAGCTGCACGGTCACGTCCTTCGGCAACTGAATGCCCGCCAACACCTGCTCGATATCCTTCGCGACATGGCCGAGGTCGTTGCCGACGGGGGTGACGAGCACATTGATCAACCGCGACAGATCGTAGTGGTCGACCGAATCGGGGCCGGTCTTGAACTTCAGTTGAGCCACATCGCGAAGCATGACGGGTGGCCCGCGTCGGTCGTCGCCGGATGCGTAGTAGCCGCTCGCGATTTCCATCTGCCTTCCGGCAAACGGGGTATTTTGGAGGGCGAGCGTGGATCCCTGAATGCCGCCTCCCGTGAGACTGGAGGTAGGGAGGAGAGGGGTGCGCGCGCCGATGATCGGAATGTTGAGCAAATCTTCGGTCGTCGTCAGTGATTGCTCGGGATACTGCGCCAGCAGGAAATACCCGTTGGCGGTTTTGGGATCGAGCCAGTAGTTGGGCGAAAGGGCCAGGTTCGAACTGATGCCGGTGATGACGTCCACGACGACGCGGTTCTGATTGATACCGTAATAGGCGGCCTTGGTGCGATCCACATCGATATGCAATTCGGGGTAACTCTTGCCCTGCTTGATTCGCACATCGACGGTATTGGGCACCTGGGCGATCTGCTGTTGAATCCGCTCGGCCACCGGACGGATCACGTCGAGACTCGGACCTTTCACTTGAATGTCGATCGGGGCTTTCAACCCGAAATTCAACACATCGCTGATGATGCCGCCGGTCTGGAAAGCGATCTCGACACCGGGCAGCGAGGTCTTGAGCCTGCTGCGGAGCTGGGCAATATAGTCCTCGGTGCGGCCTTCGTGTCCTGTGATGAGGTTGACGAGCACGAAGGCGGTATGGTTGCCCGTGTTCGGGGCGAATCGAGCGGCATCGCCATAATAGAGACCGGTGTTGGAAATCACTTCTTCCAGATCCGCTTTGGGGATCGTCTCATGCACCAATTGTTCGACCTGTCCGACGATGGCCGTCGTCTTTTCGATCCGCGAACCTTCCGGCGCGATGACCAGCATCGTGAAGTTGCCTGCGTCGACTTTTGGGAAGAATTCGGTGTGCAAGCGGGGAATCAAGAAGGCGCCGGTGGCGATCAACGCGACCGTCGCCAGGCCGATCACGACCGGCTTGAAGCGCAGGCCGCCCTTCAAGATCGGCTCATAGATGGCGAGCACATAGCGGAACCATCCTTCATCGGCCGAGGCCTCATGTTCCGCGCCTTTGCCATGTCCTCCCTGGTAGAGCCAGGCGAGCACTACCGGGGTGACCGACATGGACACGACATAGTCTGCCAGCATGGCAAAGGCGACGGTCATCGCCAGCGGCACGAAGAGGTACTTGATGATGCCGGTAAAAAACATGATGGGCAGATACACGATGAGGATGCAGATCGTGGCGACGAGAATAGGCAGCGTCAGCTCCATCGCGCTGTCTTCGGCTGCCGAGCGTCCGTCCTTGCCCATTTCCAAGTGTCGATGCAGGTTTTCCTGCACGACGATGTTGTTGTCGAGCAGGGTGCCGATGACGAGGGCCAATCCGCCCAGCGTCATGATGTTGACGCTTTGGCCGGTCAGATACAGAGCGACCAGCGCCACCGTCAGCGAGAGGGGGATGGCCAATCCGACCACCAGCGCCGCTTTCACGC
>CAADGJ010000180.1 GCA_900696505.1 uncultured Nitrosospira sp. | reverse complement strand
TCTCGCCGCCCCCAACCGACATTCACAAGCCTGGGAGAGACACCTCGCAACGCCCTGAACGTCGCCGGTCAGAGCGCAAGCCGTTTTCCCTCCCTGTTCAATTGTCGATCGGAGGCACGACCCTACGCGGGCTGTTACGCAATATGAGTACGGAAGGGGCGCTCCTTACGATCCGAGGAATGGAAAGTTCGATCCATCTGCAGCCCGCCTATGTCGTGATCAAGACCCCGGTCAGCTTCCTTGAACTGCAAGGAGTCGTGCATGAGCGGCCCTCCGCATCCACCGAATTGTCGTTGCCGGCCATTAAGGATTTTGTGATTTCCTTTGCTCTCGCCGTCGAACATGAGCGCAATGTACTCAGATCCTTGCTCGAGGGCCTGCAGGAGGGGTCCCCGCAGATCACATTCGAAGGACTGATTCTCCCCCTGCCCATAGCCCAAACGATCCAGCACCGGAACCTCCTTCCACTTCGAGAGATGCCGGAAGACCGGCGGGAAGCCGCTCGACTGAGCGTGTCTTGCCCCGTATACATAACTGGATCCGACGCGGCCTCATCGCGTCCGTTCGGCAAGATCATCAATCTCAATCTGAACGGGGCTTGCATCGAACTGCCGACAGAGGTCGTCTTGACCGAACACTCACGGGTCATCCATCTGAACCCTCTGGAGTCGATCACCATGGTGCCCGGCACCTCCCAAGCACCAGAGGCCGAACAGCCACTGACGGCACAGATTCTCTGGAACGATTCGGCGGAAAGGAGGCTGAAACTCCGCCTCGCAGCAACGGGACATCACCTCCAGCAGATCGGTATACGCTTTGATACTCTGTCCCCCGCACAAGAGCAGAGACTGCGTAGCATCATGGAGGCTGAATTCCGGGCAGAGCAGCATCTGGCCGAAACCCCGTCGGATGCCCCTGTTCTCACCGTGTCACACACGGTGCGGAACCGTGAAGGCTATACGATTGCGTTGCGGCATGACTTCCCTACAGGAGGCGGCAGCGAGCATGATCCGCTGGTACTCCTGTGCCCCGGATACGGCACGACGCAGCACGCCTATGTCGCGTTGGCTTATATGCTGGCTGGCCGCGGCTTTCATGTGGTGCGTTACGATCACAGCCGCCATATTGGCCTCAGCGACGGAGACCCTTCGCAAACCACATTCACCTCTCTTGAGGACGACCTTGATACAGTGTTGACCTTCGTGCAGGAACACTGGCCGGAAAGACCCCTGACGATATTGGCGCCGGACCTTCCCGCTCGAATCGCATTGCGCAGACAGGATTGGCACAGGCGGATTCGGCGCCTTCTGCTTCTCAATCCGACACTCGACCTCGGACAGTGCCTGCAAACCCTCCACCACCGAGATCTGTTACAGGAACACCTAAACGGGACGTGCCTGGGCCTGGGAAATTTACTCGGGATTCCGCTCGACATCGACCATTTTTTGGCCGACGCAGTTGCCGCGCAGTATACGGATGTCAGGGTCCTGCACAATGAACTGACCCACTGTGAAACGGAGGTAGTCGTCCTCACCGGCGGACAAGATGGCCCTGACTGCTCGATCCCGCCTCCTCCTCAACCTCTCGTGAATGACCTCCTCTCCCGGCTTGGCGTTAAAGGCAGGAAAGTACTGTTGCCGTCGTCTACCTTGACATCAGGCCCTCAGCCACCTTCGACTATACGCGCAAGTTGGCAACAGGTGTCACACCTCTGCCAAGCGGGACAGGCACTTCACGAACCAGGAAGGGTCATGCTTCCGTCGCTCTTGCTTGCAACATCCACACGTGCCCGGTTCGAACGCGATCAGCTTCGTCATAAACACGCCATCGGCACGACGAGTAACGAACGACTTTGGACGGCACACACGGAACTCACCCGGGCCCTGGATGAACTGCCGGCACATTGGCAGTCTATCGATCAACTCTATCAACTCTTGCAGCCTCTCGACGGCAATGTCGCCCTCCTGGATATCGGATGCGGCATGCATTCCTTCGCTCGGTTGCTGCTACTCAATCTTTCATATCGCCTGCGCGCTCAAACCTGGCATCATAACCACCCACTCCGATATGTCGGGCTGGATTTTTCCTCTGCTTCACTGCATGCTGCCCGAGCCTCGACAAAAGAAGCGCTGCAACACCTTGACGAGCTCTTTTCAGGACGGATCTCTGCACCGACGCCCGTCACCCAGCAATGGATCCTCGGTCGCTCGGCAGACGCGCTGCCATTTGCGGACTGCTCATTCGATCGTGTGGTGGCAAATTTCTCGTTGAGCTTTGTACGCTCACCCGTGCACTCGCTCCGAGAATTCTTCCGCGTGCTTCGGCCTGGCGGGAAACTTATCCTGAAGGCTTTTACCCCCGCCACAGATCTGGCTCGCCTGTACAGACCGGCCTTACACGAAATCGGCATCGACGCATTTTCAGGAGCGCCTCGCTTGGCCTTGCACCGTATGGGACAGTGCACGGTAGCACTACGTACAGGGCAATTACACACGTTTGAGGAAGAGAGTCTGACAACACTGATCTCACGCTTCACACCGCTTACACCTAGACTTGTTCGTACTCTCGCCGGACAGATTCTGCTCGCCGCCGCTGAAAAACCGGATTCCTCTAGCTGAAACAATAGAGCGCATATATACTTCACTCACTAGCATAAAACATGCAATGAGTCAGGCGACACCTGGGGAAACCTGGTGTCCGGAATGATATTCCTCCCACGGGACTATGACGCTCCACGCCAACATCCGGCAGATGCCCGTCCTTTCAGCTTCCACGGACATTGTCAGACTGATCCGTGACTTCGCTGAAACCCTGGGATCGGCACGAGACCTGTCATGTCTCGGACATTCGATTGTGACGGCTCTTTCGCAATACACTCGGTTGCCCGAAGTAGCCCTGTGGATTCGCGAGTCTACAGGTGAACGGTATCGTCTCCTTGCATCGTATGGACACAACCATCCCTCTTCATTACCATCGACTTTGACGGGTGATCACCCGCTCGTTGCAGGTCTCTCCGCCAAACCCTACGTATGTCATGGGAGCGAGAATCCCTCTAAACCGCTTGGGTTGGCGATGGCGACGGCCCGCGCGAGCCTGTGCCTCGGACTACGAACCAGAGGGCGACTCCTCGGGATCTGCATCCTGGGGCCTCTCGACACGAAAGCGCAGGTCGGCGAAGAACTGCTCGCCATCGTTGACGCGATTACCCACATTGCAGGCAATAGCCTCGATCATTACCTGACGCAAGACGACCTCCGCCGCTCATCCACATTGATGAGACGGACGGATCGACTCCGTTCTCTCGAAATCATGGCCGGCGGGTTTGCCCATGAAATTCGAAACCCGCTCACGTCCATCAAAACGTTCGTCCAGCTGGCCCCCCAGCGACAGCAGGATCCCGTCTTCATCAAAGAATTCAGCAAACTGGCTATCGAAGACATCCATCGCATCGAACGCCTGCTTCACGAGATTCTCGACTATGCCAGTTACATGACGCCGCGCCCCACGGAAGTGGACCTGAATGATCTCGTCGCCTCTTGTATCGGCTTCATCTCATCGAGCGCCGCGCATCGGGGAATTCAGGTTCAGACGCACCTGTCCCCGCAGCTTCCTCTGCTCTTGCTCGATCGCCAGCAAATCAAACAGGTGTTGCTGAATCTGCTCCTGAATGCTCTGGATGCAATGCCCAATGGCAACGGCATCATTCGGGTTCATACGCGACTCCTGTCCGAGCCCGGCCGCCCCCCATGGGTACAATTGCAGGTCGAGGATGAAGGATGTGGTATCGCGCCCGATCATCTCGAGCACATTTTCGATCCATTTTTCAGCACCAAACATTCCAACAGTGCCAGTGAAGGAGCCGGCCTCGGGCTCACCACCGCGCATCAAATTGTTCGAGAGCACGGTGGTACCCTGATGGTCGAAAGCCGCCTAGGAGCAGGCTCCACGTTCTCCGTGAATCTTCCTGTTCCCGATTCAGCGCCCACAGTCTCAGCAGCACGGGAGTAATATGAAAAAACGAGTCCTACTTGTCGACGATGAGCCGCGTGTCCGGGCCTCGCTGAGAACGGTCCTAGAACCGACGTATGAAATTTTTGAAGCGGCGGATGCTGCTGAGGGCCTTCGCAGTTTTAAACACGATACCCCGGACCTGGTCCTCCTGGACGTCATCCTACCGGGAGCGGACGGTCTGTCCGCGCTTCAGACCATGCGAACCGAGAATCGAGCCGTACCGGTGATTATGCTGACCGGCACCAAGGCAGTGAAAACCGCTGTCGATGCGATGAAGCTCGGAGCCGCCGACTATCTATCCAAACCGTTCGACGTCGAGGAACTTCAAATTGTCATCGAACGAACCTTGGGTAAGCAGGAACTGGAACAAGAGGTCCGGCAATTGCGCGCTCAGGTTGTGCAGCGCTATGCCTTCCACAACCTCATCGGCAAAAG
>CAADGJ010000179.1 GCA_900696505.1 uncultured Nitrosospira sp. | reverse complement strand
TCAGCCTGGCGGAGAAGCCCCTTTTCATAGACCTCGATGAGGTCCGCCGTCGTTTTTGCATCTTGGAAATGTTGGCTGATATTCCGGATGAGTTCATTACGGGCCCGCAGGTATTCGGCCTCACCCTTCCGCTTGCTTCCGAAGGCGGAGATGATTTCACCTTGCCGCCGGTCCCACACGGGTGTCGGGAATGACACGCCGCCGGTAAACGCTTCTCGCCCGATTTCCCGCCAGTAGCTGCCCCCGATCGTAATGTTCGGCACACGGGCCTGCCGTTCGAATTCCAGACTATGGTCGGCCTGCTCGACGGCCTTTCGCAATCGCATGATCGTGGGATGTTCTGTCAGCGCGCGTTCGGTGAGGATGTCGATGCCGAATCCCGGGCCGACACGGTGCAGCTGGCCGTCAATGGCATAGCTGGGGCCAAGGGACCCGGCCGTCAGGGTATCCAGCATGACGCGACCCACGCGCATGCGGTTATTGGCGCTGGTGAGCGACTGCTTGGCCTTGAGTACTTCCACTTCAGAACGAATCGCTTCGAACTGCGGGCTTTCTCCCAAACGCACCCGCGTGGTGACGGCCCGATGTACGTCTTCAATCGTTGCCAAATTTTGCTGCGCGAGGGTAAGGTCGCGTTGCGCCAGGAGGAGGTCGTAGAACGCGACTTTGACGTCGGCGATCAGATTCAGCCGGGTTTCCGCTAGTCCGGCTGATGCACTCGCGACGCCGGCTTCTGTGGCGCGCTGCCGCGCGGCGCGTTTGGACGGCCATTCGATCGGCTGCCCCACGCTCAGATTGAATTCGGTGACCGATTCACGCACGGCGGGATCGAACAGCCCCAGATCTCGCATTCTGCCGCGGCCGCTATTCGCGTTGACCGAAGGATTGAGGTAAGTGTGGGCGGCGACCTGTTGGCCGCGGTTTTGTTCGATGGTCCCTTCCGCGCTCGCCACTGTCGGGTTCCGTGCCAAGGCCAGATCCAACACAGTGGCCATGGAATAGACCGGTTCAGAGGCTGAAGAGGACATAGTCGAAGGGGAGGCGGCCCAACTCAGGCACGGGCTCGACCAGGCCATTCCCGACAGCATCGCCACCAGGCAGCCGATCGTCATGTGATACGTGAGACGCAGGTGCCAGACATTGACGCTTCCTCTTGTGAACCGAGCCTGATCGTTTCCCCACTGCATCGGTGATCGCCTATTCATTGCGAAATCACAATCTCCTTGTTTCTGCCACGCTTGGGGCCCTCTGCGTCGTCTCGCATCGTTCCTCGTCAACATGTCTCCCTCCGCACCGTCTTGCGCCACCGCCTGTGGCGGCGCTGCATCAACTGCACACGGTCTCTCTCAAGTACCGTATCAGCTTGACGGAGTGAAGTCTAACGAGCGACCCGCGATGTCAAGGATCAGCGGGTAATGGAGGCCAGGTCAGTGGTTCCAGTGAGCAAACAGACTGTGTGGTGTAGGAGGGGACTCCCGATGACTCGTGCTCTGGCGAGTCCAGTACTGTGTGACTTACGGAGCTGACCTGGCGAAGACACTACCCGGTGCGTCGGTTCGGATGACGCGCTCCGTGCCACTGATAGCGGGCCTCCGGTTGCGGGCGGGCGCGAGAAGCCCGTCTCCTATACCGGCTGATGACGCGATTCGAGAAGGGGCGAGGTTGGTCACTGTTGGTATCTGCATCGGTACCCGAGCCGTCGTTACGCTCGGATCCGCTTGTGGTGCACTCACTCGAGTGACACCGGCGCCACCTCGAGCGACGTTCTCGATTGTTGTTCATTCCGTGAATGATCCTTATTCCTCGGCCGGCCCGCATGGCCACGTCTACGGATGTTCTTGTGTGAGACGACCGTAGAGTTGCGTGCACTGCGGGCAATATCCGTCTGCAAAATTCAGATCGTGAGAAACCAGATTATGTTTCTGCATGAAGGTCGGCAGGTCAGACCAGGAGGCTGAATCGGTCCCGCCGGTTCGATTGTCTTCAACCCGCCAGCAAAACTGACATCGTGTGGCTGTTGGGCTCATATCCCCGCTCTCCTGCAGTGGTGTCCGGAGTGTGGCGGAAGCGCCTCTAATCAGGCTTCGCCGATCGCCACCACCATAGCGAATGTGGCGCGCGGTCACAACTAGGTGATGTCCTAGGTGAAGGTTAGACGCGTCGATGCGACGCGTTCGAAGTGCTGTCGAGTGGCGCTTGCAGAAGATCGCGCTAGGCGGAGGTCAATCCATGCGCCAGGGCATATTTCGTCAACTCCGCCGTGGTGCGTAGATTGAGGTGAAAAATGATCTGGGCTTTATGAAACTCGACGGTCTTGGGAGAGATGTTCAAGAGCGCCGCGATTTCTTTAATAGTGCGTCCTTCCGCAATGAGCTGTAGGACTTCGCGCTGCCGCGGCGTCAATTCCTGCCGTTGCGCAAAGACCCCGCTTTCCCCAGCGGACAGACCGCTTACGATATCTCGCGTCAGCAGCGACGTGACAAAATACTGTCCCTTCAAGACTGCATCGATGGCCTGGTCCAACTCTCGGGCGGCGGAGCGTTTCAAGAGATAGGCGGAGGCGCCGGCTTTGAAGGCTTCACTGACGTACGCCGGATCGGCATGCATCGTGACGAAGATCAGCTTCACGTCGGGGAGGAGTTTCTTCAATTGGCGGCCCGCGTCGACTCCGTTGAGGAGTGGCATGGAGATGTCGAGCAGGATGAGATCGGGACGCAGCTGCATGGCGGCTTCGAGCAGGGCCCGCCCGTCTTCGACCGCGCCGACGACTTCGCAGCGTTGTTCAACGATTCGCCGAAAACCTTCCAACACCAGGGTATGGTCGTCGGCCAGGAGTACTCGAGGTGGGGTGGTCATACAGAAACCTCCGCGCGCGGAACATGGATTGAGAGACGTGTGCCTTGTTGAGGGATTGAATCGATGGTCACGGTGCCATGGACGAGGCGGACCCGTTCCGCCATGCTCACCAGGCCGAGGCCGCGCGGGTTATCGACCACCTGCTGTGTATCGAATCCGACGCCGTCATCCTGAACGGTGAGGGTGAACCCTTCAGCTGTCGAGGCCAACGAGACCTTTGCCTGCGAGGCATGGGCATGTTTCATAATATTGGACAGGCATTCCTGGGCGATGCGATAGAGACAGGTCGATACCGTCTGAGGAATGGCTTTCGGAGACGCCACGGTTTCAAATGAAATGGCCAGGTTCGAGCGGACCGCGCACTCGTCAACCAGGCGCTGCAATGCCACCGGCAGTCCGAGGTCGTCCAATATGGACGGATGGAATTGATAGGCCAAGTGACGAACATCGTCGGAGAGCTCGGTCAAGCGGTCCTGGATCGAGCGGAGTTCTTTGCTGCAGCCGACAGCAGAAGCCGGAAGATTGGCCTCCAACGATTCGGCCTGAACGACGAGCATGGCCAGGCGCTGGTTGATGTCATCGTGCAGGTCTCTCGAGATGCGACGGCGTTCTTCCTCCTGGACGGTCAGAAGGCGGGCGGCGAGGTCACGCAGCTCCTGGCGGCTCGTCGCGAGGGCCTGTTCGCTGTTACGGAGAAATCCTTCTGTTTGAATGTGTCCGGAAATTTCCTGCAGGAGGCTTCGATTGACGTCGGCCAGTTCCTTGGTACGGGCATCTACTCGCACCTCCAATTCATCCTTGGCCTCGCGTAGTTCAATCTCCGCCCGTCGCCGCTGCTGCAGCAGCACGGCCGAGATCCAGACAATGACCAGGCTGAAAATGCGATTGCTGACACCAACCCATACAGGGATGGCGGCGTGCTGAGGGCCCAGTGCTGCACCGGCAATGATCAGTGGCGTCGAGG
>CAADGJ010000178.1 GCA_900696505.1 uncultured Nitrosospira sp. | reverse complement strand
GCTTCAAGAGAACATACGTGCAGAATGCACCGGCGGGCACGAACAGAACGAACCAATCCCCGGTCTTGGAGTAGACGGTGCCTCCTCCGCCGAGGGCCACAGCGCCCGTGATGGCCGATTCCTGAAAGACGTTCGATGTGGCGGCGACCACCCGGCCATACCCATCGATGAGTTGGGATGGACCTGCGTTCGACGCGATCACGACCGGCACACGATTTTCTACGGCTCGCATGACGGACATGAGATTGTGTTGCCGGGGGGCAGCGGTGGGGCCGAACCAGACGTCGTTCGTCAGTTGAACCAGAAGCTGTGCCCCGCCGTTGACGGATTCTCGGGCGAGGTGTGAGAAGAGATTTTCCCAACAGATCAATGCGGCGACGGACATCTGCGGCGCGATCGTAAACAGCTGACCGCTGTCACCAGCAGTCAGTTCGGTGACGTGCGGAGCAAGCCATTCGGGCCAGGGAATGACATCGGCATGCGGCACATATTCAGCAAAGGGCACCAGCATGCGTTTGCGATAGGGAGCCGAGGTGGCGCCACTTGGCTGGAATAGATGAGCGGTATTGAACAGCCGTCGTCCGATGGTGAGCAGGCTGTCACCCGTGGCGAATTTTTCCACCTCGGCTGCGCCGAGGATCAAGGGCACGGCGGTGTCGCTGCTCAACTGCTGGAGGCGATGCAGTAAAGCCGGGTCGGACAGATCGCCGGGGATGGCGCTTTCCGGCCAGACGATCAAATCCGGTCGCTCCGAAGCCGCTTCTCGCGTCAACCGCTCAAGACGGGCCAGGTTGGCCTCCCGACCTGCTTCTGTCGTGCGGTCGCCGATTTGAATGTTGGGTTGAAGAGCCGCGACCCTGATGGATCGTCCTGTGGCGGGCGAGAAGAGTTCGGTGGAGCCCCAGGCGTGTGCCGTGACAAGGAGGAGCATTGCGACTGTCGCGTATGTTCGCTCTCGTCTCAAGCAAAGGGCGGCAAGGGCGGCATTGCCCAGCGCCACCAGAAACGTGACGCCATGTTCTCCAACCACGCTGGCTGTCTGCAGCAGCGCGAGATTACGATGTTGCGTCTGAGCGAGCGTGCCCCAGGGGAGCGCTAAAAACCCGGCATGTCCACGGAGATAATCGATGAGTAGCCAGAGGACCGGCGCGCACAGGAGAAGCGGAATGTCTCGGCGAAGTGCCCAGGAAGTGGCCGATGCCCATATTGCCGGATAGGCTCCGACGTACAGAGCTAGCAGCACGGCATGACGTAGATCGAAGCTAGGCACTTCGAAAAGCCAGCCATACATGCCGAAGCTAGCCAGGACGCCGGTCAGCAGTCCTAGCGCGGCCGCCCGACCAGGGCTGAGTCCCTGGATGGCCAGGAGAATCGGGACGAGTGCGCCCCAACCCAACCAGCCGATATCGGGGGAGGGCAGGGATACGACGAGTAGTGCCGCAGATAGCAGCGCCAGCGCGATAGGTGTGATGCCGTCAGTTACGCGCAGCCGTTGATGTGCCGTCATCCCGACTCCCCCTGTCGGCCTCAGGCGCTCCATTCAGATAGCGACTATTCCCCATACCGTCGGACCGGCTCTGATCGACTCACCCGCCCGAGGTAAGTCTGCCGATCGTCGGCACAGGTTCATTCTATTATTGCACCGGCGCCGACGGCGGAATGAGCGTGGTGGTCCAGGCCTTCGCCGCCTTCGCATCGCTCTCCGCGGGCTTCGTGCATTTCTTGCCGCGCACGCCGTAACTGATCGTGTTGGTCCGGATCGGACAGGTTCCGAAAGCGGTGCCGAATTGGACGACGCCTTCGATCACCGTCAGAATGCTTTGCCCGTCCGGCTGCACTTTCAAATTGAATTCCGTCTCTTTGACGGCTGCCGTGGCCACGGGGGTTTCGACCTCGAAGGCCTTCGGGCCATCACCGGCGGTCTTGGCCCACACTTCGCCTTGACTAAGCCGGAGTATCCATGTGGTCGGTTTGTCCTTTTGCCAGCGGGAGAGAATCTTGAACGAGGTTTCTTCGTTCAGCGCCACGTTGACGCCTTGTTTCAGTTGAATGTAGGCCTGGCTGGAAGCGTCCGTCTTGAGGACGTCACCTTCATAGAGCGGCATGGTCTTCCGGCCTTGGAGCTGTTCCTCTACGCCGTCGGCGCGGATGATGGTCAAGGTGCCGATAGCATTGACCGCCCATCCTACCGGAGCATTGGCGGCCCATGCGGGTGCCACTCCACCAGCAAGTAATCCCAACATGATGACCGTAGATCTGAGTAATGATGACGTCATAAATTCCTCTTCGCGTCTTGTCGCCGCGCGTTATGTCAGTTCAGTGTGTCGAACGCCCGCATCCCCAAGATGCGCGCGGTACATGCGTCCGGCCGCTATCTCGAGACCACGACTCGAATCGGCTTGCGGCCGACCGGCACCGTGCCGAGATTTTGTCCCGTGCCCGTGTCGATGATGCGCACTTCGTTACCCTTGTCGTGACCCACGAAGATACGTGTGCCCTCCGGATTCGCCCAGATGCCATTCGGTCCTTCACCCACGGCAAACTCCTCCAGGACCTTCAGGTTCTTGGGATCTGCCGGCACCATCGCCACCTTGTTGGTCCCGCCGACGGTGACAAACACATTAGGCCCCTGCATGCCCTTGAAGCCGAACGCGATCTGCTGCGGCTTCGCACCGACCTCTAATGTGCCGGCGATTTCCTGCGTGGCCGGATCGATCACGTAGATGTCCGTTCCGCCGGTATTGGTCCCCCAGATATACCCCTTGGGGCCGACCACGAGGAAGTGAGGATTGGCGCCCACCTGCAATGATTTCACGATTTGGTGCGTGGCGGTATCGATGATATCGACGGTCTTGTCACCCTGGGTGCTGACGTAGGCGAATTTGCCGTCGTGCGAAAAGGTCAGGCCGGTCGGTCCCTTGCCAGTGGGGATGGTGCCCACGATCCTGAAGGTCTCCGTATCCACGATCGAAATATTGTTGTCGCCGATGTTGGCGACCCACGCCTGTTTATTGTCGTTGGTGAGCGCCACCACATGACAGCGTTGCCCGGTATAAATGGATGCGATGGTTTCCATCGTGCCTGCGTCCATTACTGAGAGCCGGCCGCTGGCGAGGTTCGTGGCATAGACGCGCCGGCCATCGCGCGAGACGGCGATGTCATGCGTGGATTGGTTTTTTGAATCGATGTTGCCGACCGGCGCAAAGCTCGTCGCGTCAATGACCGAGACGTCGTTCGAGCTTTCATTGGCGGTATAAATGCGCGATGGAATAT
>CAADGJ010000177.1 GCA_900696505.1 uncultured Nitrosospira sp. | reverse complement strand
GGTTCGACATGTACAACGATACCGTGTTGGGCTTCAACAAGTCGGGCAAGGAAGTGGCGCGGATTCAGGTCGAAGAGCCGATCTACATTCGGCCGGCCGAGCGCGTGAACTGGCTGTAAGACTCACAGGGGCGAAAGAGGCCGCCCTCTTTCGCCCCTGAAGAGCCTTAGTCCTACCGGATGCAGGGTATACATTAAGCATCACATGAGACGGGAAGCTTCTCTCGTGATGATATCCGCAAGTCGTGTGATCTGTTTGCCCTCTTTATCGAAGTTACTCGTGTCAAGCCACCGGACATATGCGGCATGTATCGAGGCGAATTCACTGTTGATAATGGAGTACCACGCAGTATCGCGGTTGCGCTGGCGAGTGACAATAGCTTGACGAAAAATGCCTTCGAAAGTGAATCCGTACCGCAATGCAGCGGCCCTCGACGGGGCATTTAACGCATCGCACTTCCACTCCAATCGGCGATATCCCAGGTCGCCGAACACGTAGCGCAACAAGAGACCCATTGCTTCGGTGGCAATCCGGGTGCGCTTGACCCGCGGAGAATAGTTGACGCTGCCGACCTCGATCACACCGTGGGCAGCGTCAATGCGCATCAATGCGAGAGTACCAACTGCCTTATTACAGCTCACATCAATGATCGCGTAATGCATCGGGTCGTTCTGCAAAGAAACTGTCTCGAGATGAGTGCGGTACGCCTCGAACGTGTCAAATGGGCCGGAGAGCAGATAGGTCCAGTCACGCCAATCAGGTGCATCGCTATACGCGTCGAAAAGTTCGGCTGCGTGTCGTGTAGCGTTGATTCTCTCAAGTCTGCAGTAGCGACCTACTAGTAAGTCACGGTCAGGAAGTTGTGCACCGTGCCAGTCCGGCAGGGGCATGCCTATTGGCTGTTGATATTCGTTCAGTCGAATTGTCACGTCTGTCCCCCCTGCCAATTCTAGCAATGAGGTCTGCTGTTAAGTTCATACGTCGACGTTACAAAAGCTATGTTACTCAGTCGATTTTCTTGCATGGATGGAAGCAATCATGAGTCGCCTCTATATAGCATCTCAGCGGTATTGAGTGTTCTGAGATGGCCACAACTAAGTAGTGCCAGCTCGGCAATAGACCGTCCGAGTCCATCAACGCCGGGAAAGAGAGCATTTGATGTTACATTCATAAATCTTAGAATTCGTAGGAATTCGATTTTGTGCTTGGCGGGAATGATTAGCTTTCTAAAAGGATTGCCATTAGCTGACTCTTCGCCAGATAAGACGCTTTTGACAAGGTCGCCATGATCTGCAAGCGGTGCTGGCGAAACGGAGTGCATGGTCTGCTGAGCGACCATTTGCGCTGTTTGCGTGTTTCTCTCAATGAAGTCTAAAAAGTCTGGTCCTGATGAGGACTGGTAGAATTGTTTTTGTCTCCTGTGGGTGGCATATCCTGCGCATTGGGGGAATTTTCCGACCATAAGATCGGAAATGCGCCTAGATGCAACCATCCAGACCGACCCTTCTCGATCATCGAGTTTCTCGCAAGCGAAGTAGAGTGCGACAAAAGGCGAATAACTCCAGTCGAGAAGTCGCGTCGGTGCGTGATGGTGTTGCATTAGCGTCCACCAACTCAACAAATCACCCTTGTCTGGGATTGCTTTTGCAGCAATATGTAGATGTGCCTGTTTCATAAATTCCTGCAAAAGCTGCGTTTCAAGGGTACTAACATTCTCAGCTTTTAGGTCGCATCGTCGTGCGAGTCTTGTCAGGGATGGAACCAATGGCCACTCAGAATCGGCGTGGCCACGGAAAAGGAAGACTGGTTGGTGCGGTGGCCCCATGTCATACGTATGAATGATTTCCACGAAATGGTGCCAGTTTTTTACGACAGTCTCCTCAAATCGCCCTATCATGGGATAGTCTCCATGTACACAGAGTTCAAGAAGATGATTTGCGTCAATCGAATCTAGGGTAATAAATCAAGCTTAACAAGGGGTAGGATCAAAATAGTGAGTTGGTTTTAGAATGTAACCGTATATCAGAGAGGTTTGCAGATGTCTTGTCTAGCAATATGACTACCTCACTATCTCTGGGAGGAGAGGTTGCGAGTCGTCATGATTTAAGTTTTCAAGGAAGGAAGTGCCAAATGCTATTCAAAGCGCATAAGTCGCTCAGGGGCGAGAAGAAGTGCCGATTGTGTCACCGACACGCCGGTTCAGTATGTGTGCTAGCGTCGCGGGCCGTTCAGCCGCTGTGAGTTCTTCCAGGTAACAGGGCAGGGCAAGCGACCAGTTCGGATAGTTGCCGCCGGAAGTGGGCATATTGGGGCGTTCGGTCACCGCGCAGGCGGTTTCAAGATCCGCCATCACCACCGCGCAGGGTGACTCCGCCAATTTCGAGAACGTCTTGGTGATCACCTCGTCGAGATTCGTCTGATCCTCTACCTGGCTCACCTCCACAAGCTTTGTGCGGAACTGCTCTTGGGCCGTTTCGTCCGGTGTGGCGCCGGATTTGCGCTGTGACTCGAGGTCCGCCCCCGTCCAGACGCCTGCTAAGGTGGGAAGGTCATGGGTGGTGACAGAGGCCAACGCTTTCCAGGGGTATTGCGCCGGGGGCTGATCCTCGAACCAAAGCAGGCGATAAGATAAGACATTCTGTTCGGCGAGGGTCTCTCGTACACCGTCCTCCACCGTCCCGAGGTCTTCTCCTACGACGATGGCCTGCGCGCGAGTGCTTTCCACGGCGAGGATCGCCAGGAGCTCCTCTGCCGCATACCGCACGAAGGCACCGTCCTTGGGCGGACTGCCTCGAGGGACCCACCACAGGCGAAAGAGCCCCATCACGTGATCGATGCGTAAGCCGCCGGCACGGCAGATGATGGAGCGGATCGTCTCGATGAACGGTTGGTAGCCAGTCGCCCGGAGTTTATGCGGAATGAATGGGGGAAGTCCCCAATCCTGGCCCGTCGCATTGAAGAGATCAGGCGGCGCTCCGACCGTCATCTCGGCTGCAAGCACGTCTTGCCATGTCCAGGCGTCGGCGCCGTCCGGTGAAAATCCGATGGGTAGATCCTGCATCAAGGGGATGATCTGCCCCGCGTCGGTGAGTTGTCGGCCGAGCAGCCACTGTTGCCACATATGAAATGTGATGCGGTCGACTTCTGCGGGCAGGGCCGGTTCGGACTCGGCTGAGTCCGGGTGACGATAGACGGCAGGCCAGCGACGCCAGTCGGAGCCGAAACGTTCAACCAGACAACAGTGAAGTGCATACTGGCGCAGCGAGCGCCCCCCTGCGGACTGAAAGCGGTCGAAATCTTCGTCCCCTTCAAAGCTATTCCACAACAGTTGTAAGGCCTCTTGCTTGAGATGATAGACGCGATCGCGATCGATATGACGATTTGTGTTCAAGGCCCGACCCATGGCTGCCAATTGTGACAACTCTTGCCCAAGTTTCTTGGCTTCGGGCAGGTCCTCGATGCGCAGGTAGAGTGGGTTGAGAAAGCGACGGCTGGAGGGCGAATAGGGGCTTGCCTCCTGCGGAACAAGCGGCGGGACGGCATGTAAAGGATTGATCAGGAGTAACTGCGCGCCCAGAGGTGCAGCCCATCGAGCCAGGTCGACAAGATCAGCCAGATCCCCCATTCCCCAGCTCTTCGTGCTACGTGTCGCATACAATTGCGCGCTCCAGCCCCAGATGCGGAGAGACTCAGGCAGATGACAACGCCCCGGCGTGACGATGAGCCGAACGAATGATCCACTGACACAGGCCGGCATGAGTTTGTGATAACCAATGGGCAAAGGGTGAGGGAGGCGGCTCGACGTTTCCACGCTGCTCCCATCCTCGAACATCAAGACGGCGTCAGCCGGGAGTATGAATGGCTCATCCTGCCGTATCACTTTCACCTGCTCATCGTGCCAGGATAAGGCTGGTGGAGGCGGGTCTCCCATGGCTGCTCGAATACGGGTCAGCGAACTCTTGGACACCTTCCGCATCTTGCCCGCGGCATCTTCGTACTGGGCCTGAATGCCCCATGCATCGGTCTTCATGCCTGATGGTCTCCTTGGCTCTTCCTGTCCGGTTCGTGCCGTCACTCAATCACGGTCTCCTTGCGCTGTCTTCCTGCCAGGCCTTGGGCCATGGCCTAAAGCCTCCGTGAGGTAAAGGTGCAACGCCACGTCTGCGGACAATGATGTCGTTGGTTGTAGGACGGCGCTGCGTTATGCAATGTCCAGGCTCGGCTTGTGGGCGAGTGATTCCACGGGATTTTATGAGAGAAAAGATCAGATCGCGACGTATCGCGGTGGCCTTTTGTCCCTAGACAGACAACTTGTCCCCGTTGTTCGGACACTCATTCTCCTAAAAGTGAGACCAGGCAAGAGCCGTCAGCGGAGGAGAGAGACGCCGTGTGTGGCGCATGCCTTGCACAGGGCTACCCAACCTGTAGCGTTCTTCATTCATGTAGGTAGTTTCCGAACATAGGATGTGGAGGAGATGGGATGAGCAGTGTAAGGCAGAGATGCGGCGCGCATCTGTCGGCCGATGGGAGAATGGAATGGCGTGTCTGGGCTCCTTACGCAAAGACGGTCGATCTCATCGTGATTGACGGCGCGGCTCGGCGTGTAGAAGCGATGACCGCCGAACCGCATGGATACTTTTTCATCCGTGGAGGCAGTGCGTCCCACGGGCAGCAATATGCGTATTCCCTCGATAAGGGGCCCGACCGTGCGGACCCTGCATCACGCTGGCAACCGGATGGGGTAACGCAGCCGTCGGCTATCGTTTTGCCTTCGCGCTTTCAGTGGACAGATGACCGGTGGGAGGGAATTGCGCGGGACCAGCTCGTCTTCTATGAAGTGCATGTCGGAACCTTCACGGCTGAAGGAACGTTTGATGCCATCATTCCCCGCCTTCCCTCATTGCGGCAACTCGGTGTCACTGCTCTGGAGCTGATGCCTGTGGGGGAATTCCCGGGCACCAGAAACTGGGGATACGACGGGGTCTGTCCGTTCGCGCCCCACCACAGTTACGGCGGGCCTGAAGGCCTCCAACGGCTCGTCAATGCGTGCCACGAACAGAGCCTGGCTTGCGTGCTGGACGTGGTCTATAACCATTTTGGCCCAGAGGGCAGCGTTCAATATGAGTTCGGCCCCTATTTCACTGATCACTACAAGACGCCCTGGGGACGCGCGGTGAATTTTGACGGGCCTGGAAGTGAGGGAGTGCGTGCCTATGTCATCGAGAATGTTCGCATGTGGATCAGCGATTACCATATTGATGGATTAAGGCTGGATGCCGTGCACGCGATCTACGATTTCGGCGCGACGCACCTTCTCAAAGAAATCAAACAAGCCGCTACCGAGGCTGCCGGGGAAAGAAAATTCCCAGCGTACGTTGTCGCGGAAAGTGATCTGAACGATGTGCGTATCCTTTTACGGGAGGATCAAGGCGGCTACGAGCTGGATGCGCAATGGAGCGATGATTTTCATCACACGGTCCATGCGCTGTTGACGGGAGAGCGGCAGGGCTATTACTCGGACTATGGCACACCCGAACAGTTGAGTGCTGTGATGGAGAAAACGTTCGCCATCGATGGAGGTTTTAGCCGTCATCGAAACCGATGTCACGGCGCGCCCGCGGCGGGCCTTCCCGGAGATCGATTCATCGGGTCCATACAAAACCATGATCAGGTAGGTAATCGAGCAGGTGGCGAGCGGCTGAGTCATCTGCTCCCACCGCCTCTCCAGCGGCTTGCCGCAGCGTTCTTGCTACTCGCCCCACACCTCCCGTTGCTGTTCATGGGGGAAGAGTACGGCGAAGCACGACCCTTTCAGTTTTTTTGCTCCTTCGAAGGGGAGGAGCTGATCGAGGCTGTGCGCAAGGGGCGACGCCAGGAATTTGAAGCCTTCCATACGAGTGACGCCCATGTGACGGATCCCCAGGACCCATCTACGCTTGACCAGTCCCGTCTCACGTGGCGGTGGGAGGAGGTCCCCCATCAAGCGGGATTGAGACGGCTCTATACGGATCTGCTGGAAGCCCGTCGAGTCTGGCCGGCAATGCGAAATTACGCGGAGCGCCTGAGCAGGCTCCATCGAGGAGCTGACGGGGCAGTGGTGTTAGAGTTGGTGCGGGGAGGGACCAAAGCGGCGGGGGAACACACCATCCAAGCGTTCTTTAATCATACTGAGATCGTGCAAAACCTCCCGGCCCAGGGATTACCAACCTTGCTGTTTAGTTCGGAATGGGAGCGCTACGATGGCGCTCGAGCGTCATCTTCTGAGAGCGGTCAGCTGCTCCCGTTCGAATGCGCCATCTTCGGTCCCTCTGATTGGAAACGGTACGCAGGGATTGAGTAAGGACTGGGCGGCGACACCTAGCTACGTAGCTAAACATCTACCAATCCCTGCCGAGAGTCATTCAGAACTCAGGCAGTACTACGTATGTCTCACCGCATTCGCACACTACTCGGCATTGGTCAATGCGAGCCTCCCTGAGCCGCAGAACAGTGCCGCGCACCCTGCGCAGGCGGCCCATATCCTGTTCTTTCATAAAACGTAGCCCCGTCAATCATTGCTGACAGTGCTACAGGGTTCGCCCCAGTTATCAACGAAGCGTCCTTCTCCTAGGATAGGCCCACGTGACACTCCTTGTACGTAGCGCTCAGGCCGGATACGTTCATGTCCTCGCCAGTCGCTCGTGGCAGGGCTATTTCAACTCATGTGGCGTTTTCTAGGATAGAAAGGGACTCAATGACTACTACACGGCGCACTGTGCCAGGACTGATATGCTGCGGACTCGTTTTAGGAACCACGTTGACATGCCTTGCGCAAACAGGGGCGCCGGTGCAGGAACAACCACCGGACGTCGGTCCACGGACGCGCGATCAGGCATCTCAAGAACGAGTCGTCACAAGGGATCGCGCGGGTGACCGGGTGGTCGTCGATGAGCGGGTGGTGGAGCGCCGCAGGGAAGGCGAAGTTTATGTGGCAGGGTATGGAGGTTTCACGTGGGGACATAGCTTCTCGGATCTCGAAGGCCGGGGCACTATCGCGGGTCAGAACTTCGGAGGCCGTGATCTGGCGAATTCCGGAGTGTATGGCGCGAAGATCGGCTATTTTCATCCAGGTCGCTTGAACTGGCTCGGCATCGAGGTGGAAGGGTTCAATTCGACGCCTCACATCGAGCAGGGCGGAGGGTTGCCGGGATCACACCTTCGGGTGACAACGCTGGCGTTTAATGTGATTGCCCGAACGAAGGTCGGTTGCAGAAATCGCTATGACGTGCGCCATCGGGATGAAGTCAGGCATCGCGATGACGGCACGGTGGTGGAATCCGACTACGATCGGAGACAGTGGTCGCCATTGGACGAAAATCTCCGCTGCCCCTTGCAACTGTATGCCGGTGCTGGTCCCGGAATTTTCTTTGCCGAAACGTCGAATCAATTCGGCCGCAGTACTGACAACGGGCGGATCGGCTTGAATGCGCTGGCAGGAGCGAAGTATTTCATGACTCGAAATCTTGCGGTCTTTGCAGAGTACAAATTCAACTATGCGCAGTTCGACTTCTCGCAGATGCAGGGCACGGGAGCGGGGTTCAACGGCGAATACAAAGCGAGCCATGTGGTTGGAGGATTGGCACTTCACTTCTGACATGATTGCCGCGTGACGCTCCAGGGTTCAGCGGTCACCGACATGACCGTTGAGCCCGCGCCGCCTGGCTCTGCGCGTAACTTCTCACGGTCGTCAGGGACGGGGCTTCGTGTAGAGGGGAAGGAGGTGCCAGGTGCGAGGATCTAGCGTGTATAGACGACTTCCACGCGACTCAAGAAATCTTTTAGTAACGCGACTTGTTTTTCGATCAACGGTCCGTTTTGTACCATCACGGCTTGCTCCAGATCGTCCCCGATGCTGCTGATCTGATCGAACCCGTACCCGCCGCCGTCGCCTTTCATCCGATGGCCCAATATGCGAATCGTATTCAAATCGCTCTGCTTCAGGCAGGCCTCGATCGTCACGAGATCACGCCGGCGGTTGGCGAGGAAGCCTGGGACGATGGCTTCGAGATCCGGATCGATATGGACGATGATCTTAGGCTGTCCGGCCTCAGGTTGCGGTGACATCATTGCGCGTGGGTCTTCTCGTAGGCGGATAGCAGTTCCAGCAGCGTCGTCCGTTTGAGCGGCTTGGTCATGTGGGCGTTACATCCGGCTTCAAAAATTCTCGCCGATTCTTCCTTCAGCGCCAGGGCGGTCAGGGCGACGATTTGGACGGCCGGAAGCCCCTGTTCCTGTTCCCAGCGACGGATCGTGCGTGTGGCAGTCAGTCCGTCCATCACCGGCATCTGCATATCCATCAAAATCAGGTCATAGTGACCGTTTTGAAATTTGGCAACGCCGATCTGCCCGTTGTCGGCCAGATCCAACCGATGATTCGTGTTCTTGAGATATGACTGAATCAATACCTGATTGTCCGGTGAGTCCTCGACCAGCAGGATTCGGAGAGACCGTCCCTGAGCTGCGGCCTGGGGTGGTGCCGTGGATTGGGAGGGAACCAATCCCCGTTGGCTGCGCCCCAGCGCGATGCTGATGGTTTGCTGGAGATCGGAGCGCCGGATCGGCTTGACCAGGTATCCGCCCAGTCCCAAGTCGTAGGTCTTCGCGATGTCATCGGCCCATCGGTCGGAGGCCAGCATGATGATCGTCAAGTTGCGAAGGCGGGGATCGGCATGGATACGTTCGATGACCTCGAATCCGTCCATTCCCGGCATCCGGCAGTCCAGCAAAAGGAGATCGAAGGACGTCTGCGAGGTGAGCGCGCTTTCAAGCACCTCCATGGCCTGCTCTCCGCTCTCGGCTTCCACCACGGTGGCGCCCCAGGCAAAGAGCGTTTCCCGCAGAATCAAACGGTTTGTCGGGTAATCATCCACGACGAGACAGCGCACACCGCTCAGGTTCAGGGCCCCCGCGCCTTTCGAAGGTGCCGGCGCAGCTTGTACGCCCAACCGAACGACGCAATGGAACGTGCTGCCCTTGCCGAGGGTGCTCTCGACCCAAATCTTTCCGCCCATGAGTGCGGCCAGTTGCTGTGAAATGGATAATCCCAGCCCGGTGCCCCCGTAGCGGCGGGCGATCGTGCTATGGGCCTGTGTGAAGGTATCGAAGATGGCGGTCATTTTGTCGTGGGGCACCCCGATGCCCGTGTCCGTCACTGAAAATCGGATCGCGCCGGGGGTGGCGCAGTCTGGATCGTTGGTGATGGTCATGACCACCGATCCCTTCTCCGTGAACTTGATCGCGTTCCCCAGCAGGTTGAGCAGAATCTGGTAGAGACGGTTGGGATCACCGATGAGGTGGCACGGCACATCGTTCGACAGGTGACAGACCAGTTCGAGGCCCTTTTCGTTGGCCCGGAGCGCCAGCATCTCGCTCGCTTTGTCGATGAGTTCCGAGAGGTCGAAATCGATGCTATCGAGATCGAGCCGGCCGGATTCAACCTTCGACAAATCGAGAATGTCGTTGATCAGACTCAGCAGGCTTGCGCCCGCGCGTCTAAAGATCCGGAGATACTTCCGTTGCTCCGGGGTCAAAGTCGTATCCCATAACAGATCAGCCATGCCGATGATGGCGTTCATCGGCGTCCTGATTTCATGACTCATGCTGGCCAGGAAATCACTCTTTGCGCGGTTGGCCACGTCGGCCGCATCTTTGGCGCGTTGCAGCTCCTCAACGCGGCGTTGCAATTCCTTAGAGGCGCGGTCAAGCGCGCGTTCGGCACGCCGGCGCGCGGCTTGTTCACGTTGGAGTGCTGTCTGTGGACGGGAACTGGTGCGAAGGGTGCGTTTAGGAGTGGTGCCTGTGGTGCGTCTGGTTTGCGAGATGCGTTTCGCCATGTCGTCGTCCGGTCGCCTTCAGATGGTCATAACCATATCGTATCGCGAGTAAAGGAAGCCGGCACGATCGTCGCGACGGCGAGTCACTGTCAGTCCTTATGCGTATGGTGGACGAGGGACAGCACACCCGCTTGTTTGGCGCGGTTGCGCCCTTCCTGCTTGGCTTGATAGAGCGCCTGGTCGGCCGCGCGGATCAGATCGGTCGGGGCGGCGACGCGGCTGGGCACGGTGCTGGCGAAGCCCAGGCTGATCGTGACCGGATCGCCGTTCGGATGTTTCATCTCTGCTTCGCAGACTTTCCGTCTGAGGGTATCGGCGACTTGTGCGGCTCCGTCGACAGTTGTGCCGGGCAGCACGATGACGAATTCGTCGCCGCCGTACCGTGCGACCAAGTCGCCGGGACGATTGACGTGGCTCGAGATCAACTGGGCGACCTGACGCAGGCATTCGTCTCCGGCCTGATGGCCATGGCTGTCGTTGTAGGTTTTGAAAAAATCGATATCCAGCATGATGAGCGACAGCGGGGTGGATTCGCGCGCGGCGCGCCGCCATTCCTGGTCGAGGAAGTCATCGAACTGCCGGCGATTGGTGATGCCGGTAAGGCCGTCAAGGCAGGAAAGGCGCAGCAGCATCTGGTTGGCTTCCTGCAACTGGCGCATGACCTCGAGCAATTCCTGCTCGCGTGCCCGGCGCCGTTCGATTTCATGGACGAGGCGGAGCACGCAACGGACGCGGGTCAACAGTTCAATCTTGCTGATCGGCTTCGCCACATAATCAATGGCGCCTGCAGCAAAGGCGAGTTGCAGATCGACGGGGTCGGTCTTGACGGTGACCATGATGATCGGGATGTCCCGGTATCGCTCGACGGCCTTGATCTGGCGGCAGGCTTCGATGCCATTGGTGGACGGCATGACGATATCCATCAGGATCAAATCCACACGGCCGGCCATCTGGCGCATCCCGTCGAGGCCCAGCAAACGAAACGCGGCGGCGGCGGACTCTGCCACAAACGTCTCTTCGTATCCGGCATTGGCAAGGATGGATTGGATCAACAGACGATCGTCTGTCGAATCATCGACGATCAGGATACCCATGATCAGTGTCTCCCTGAAAATATGTCGTAGGTCGATGCTAGCAGCTAGTCTGGGTAAACACCAGGGTAATGCTTTTTGATGCAGGGGGTGCAGAGGCCGTGGCTGAATTCCGCCTCTGAATGCTGTTGGATATATTCTTCCAATTGTTGCCAGAAGCCTTGGTCATTGCGGATTTTCTTGCAGGAGGCGCAGATCGGCACGAGACCCTTTAATACCTTCACTTCGCGCAACGCCCGCTGCAGCTCTTCGTTGCTCCGGCGAAGTTCCAGCTCGCGATTTTTCCGGCAATCCATTTCCTTCTTGAGCATGAGTGCGGAATTGACGCGGGCAAGCAATTCCACGCTGTTCACCGGTTTCGTAATGTAATCCATCGCCCCGGCGGCAAAGGCGGCCTGCAAGTCGCCCAGCGCGGTCTTGGCCGTGACGACGATCACCGGAATATCCCGCAATGTGTCCAAGCTCTTGATGTGCCGCGTCGCCGCGACCCCGTCGATGCCGGGCATGAGAAAATCCATGAGGATCAAATCGACGGCATGGGGCCCTTCCTGCGACGGAGCCTCCTGAATGCCGAGCTGGTCGTAGGCTGAGGTCGCAGAGTCCGCGATGAG
>CAADGJ010000176.1 GCA_900696505.1 uncultured Nitrosospira sp. | reverse complement strand
TGATCGGCGTGGAAAGAAGCAAATGAGGGAGTGCTCATGCGCACCATCCGCTGTCGCGAACGATTGGGCGAGCAGGAGTGTCACCGCGAGACTGTTCCCGAACGCGAGCGGGCCATAGCGATACAGGCTGGGATGTCGGGTCTCCATTATGAGTGCACCCAGGGGCACCGATTTCACCTGAGTGCGGACGGGAGAGTGTCGAGGTGCGATTGTGGTCTCGACCCAGTGCGCAGGGAATGAGACGGCGTGATGGGGGGCGTACGGAAGATCCTCGATGTTGCCCCTGGGTTCATGGGGATGATTATCTCCGCACAAACAGAGATGTGAGGCACCTATGGAACGAAAACGTAAGAAGGTCGTCACCGACGCTGACCAGCAGATCCGCAATTATTATGAGCATCAGCCGCCGTCCGAAACGGAAGCGTTTCCTGATCTGTCCGAAACGATCCCGACGTCTGAGCAATTGATGGGAAAGGTGGGGCATATGGAACAGGATCGTTCCGGACTGAACGGCGCAGATCCGGATGTGTCACAGCAAGGCATCGACGCCGGGACGGAAACGCCGGGAGGTTCTGAACCCACGCCTGACCAAGACCTTGTGGACGAAATCGGCAAGGCCGCTGGGGTGACGTATCAAGATGACGAGCCGCTGAACTTCGGCGAGAAGATTGCGGCCCACGATGAAGCGCGTTGGGAACTGAATCCCGCCTCTTCGGAAGATTTTGAGGAGCGGCAAGCCCAGCTGGATGCCGCAATTAAATCTCGCGGCACAGGCAAGCGAAAGCCCCGCGCCTGAAGACCTGGAGCCAACTCCATGCGGCGGGCGGTCCTATCACACAGAAGACAATTCATCCTCATCGCACCGGCGCTACTCGTGCCGGAAGAAAGGAGGCGTATATGGCAGTGATCGAGAAATCCATCGAAGTCAATGTCCCGGTTCGAACGACGTACAATCAATGGACGCAGTTTGAGGAATTCCCGAAGTTTATGGAAGGGGTCACGCAGGTTCAACAAGTTGATAGCACGCATCTGCACTGGAAGGCACAGATTGCTGGCAAGGAGAAAGAGTGGAATGCGGTCATCACTGAGCAACGTCCAGACGCACGGATCGCCTGGAAAAGTACGGACGGCGCAAAAAATGCCGGCGTCGTGACGTTCCACCGGCTCTCTGATCAGAAAAGCAAGGTCATGCTGCAGATGGACTATCAGCCGGAAGGGGTCGTCGAGAACATCGGTGAAGTCATCGGGGCCGTGTCGCTCCGCGTCGAAGGGGATTTGAGTCGCTTTAAGGAATTCATTGAAACGCGGGGGCGGGAGAGCGGCGCATGGCGAGGGGAAGTCAAGGGCAGGTAGCGGTTTGTATAATACCGTATGAAATTATGCCGTCCGGTCTCCTCGCTGGGGTGGTGTCTTGCGTTGATGCTGTGTATCTGCAGCATTGCCGGCTGCGTGACCGAGGCGCCCGGTTTTTCCAATTCGCAGTATGAACCGGGCCAGGTGCTGATTATGGGGCACGTGGTGACGGTGCTGACCGGAGAACGTGCGAGGAAATTCGAACCGGCGGTACGGGATATCGAATTGCTGGCGCAGCCGGCCGGCAGGCGCTACCGCGTCTCCATTGACGGGGACACCCAACGGTTCGCCATCTTTCTTCCCCCGGGCCGGTATGAATTGACCCGGGTGAAAATCCACGAGGGCCCGTTTTTGTCGATTGCCCAGGTGTCGTCATCGTTTTCAGTCCAAGCGGGCCCGCCTGTCTTTGTCGGCACCTGGCGATTCGGCCTGGACTCCCCCCGCTATGGTCGCAGAGTCGCCGTCTCGATCGTATCGGACGAGGAGGCGAGGCAGAAGGCGGAAAAGGAGATTCAGGAGACCCATCCGGACCGGGGCGGGGCTCCTCCGGTGACAGTCATTCCCGAGCCGGCAGAGATGGAGGCCCGCTTGTACGAAGTCGCCCCCTATCCGAGAATTTCGCGATACTTCCGGCGTCATTACTGGTGACCGTCGCGGGGCCAAAAGGGGGGCAGCCGAGGCACGTTACGCCGATCGCCCGATCGAACGGATCTGTTCCATGGTGCATTGCCGAGGTGCTTTGTCCGGACGAAACCTGAGGAGTTTTGTGCCATGGCGGAAGCGGTCGTCTGTGACGTGGTCGAAACTCACCTCGACGACGATTTGGGGCGAGAGCGGCGTCCATGTTGTTGATCGTTCGGTTGACCACCGGCTGGGCCCACCGGGAGCCTTCCCGTCAAACCCCGGCTCATGAACGAGCGCTTCGAGTGTCTTGGTCAGCGAAGGCTTGTCTGCTTTCGCAATTCCCGACGTAAAGCCGACGTGATTCAGGCGCCCGTTCTTATCATACAGTCCCAGAAGAAGTGATCCGACCTCCTCTGAACCTGAGCCATACCGGAATCCTCCCACGACGCAGTCCGCTGTGCGAATCGGCTTATATTTCTGCATGACACGCTCGCCCGGCTCATACGCGGCCAGGGTGTGTTTGGCGACAATGCCATCGATATACCAACCGGTCGATTTGAGCCAGGCCATGGCTTCAGCGATCGACGCTGTCTGCGGGGATAATTGGAGGGCCGGTTCTTTCGCGCAGTATCTCGCGTAAAAAGATTCGAGCCGAAGGCGGCGTGTGGCAAAAGGTGCTGACATGACGGCCGAGTCTGTTTCTGCTTCCAGTATGTCGAAAAGGACAAATGTCGCCGGCTGTTTTTTTGCCAGCATGCTCACTCGGCTCGCAGCGGGATGCAGTCGCATCTGGAGGTCGGTAAATGAATAGCCCTCCTCGCCTTTGATCAGCAGTTCCCCGTCGAGGACGAAATTATCGGCCTTCAGCTTGGCAAGAACGCGCACGATGTCGGGGAAATATCTGTCCAACGGTTTGCCCGATTTCGAGTGCAGTGTTACGGACGTCTTACGCTTATAGGCAAGACAGCGAAACCCATCCCATTTCGGCTCATATCGCCATTCGTGACCCTCCGGCAAACGGCTGACCAGCAGGGCTTCCATCGGAGCGAATGTAGGTGCAGCCACGCGTTCAGAACCTTTCTGTCTTCAACACCGGCAGCTGCTGGATCGGCAGGGGTTTCGGTCGTTGTTGCCGGGCGATCCGTTTCAGCACTGCCGTCATACCGAATTGATCAGCGCTCTTGAGCGTGCCGAGATCGCGCCACTGCAACGGCACGGCCACCGGTGCGCCGGGTCGGGCCCGTAGCGAATAGGCGGCAATGCTCGTGGCCGTATAGTCATTACGAAAGTAGTCGATGAATATCTTCCCTGCCCGTTTGGATTTGGTCATGGTGGCGACAAATCTGTCTGGCGCCTCTTCGACCATGGCATGCGCCAACGTCGAGGCCCAGCCTTTGACTTCGTCCCAACGTCTGGTGGGCGACAGCGGCACCACGACATGCAGGCCTTTGCCGCCGGTGCACTTCAGCAAGCTCGTGAGTCCTGACTTTGTTAAGAGCTGGCGGATTTCCGTGGCCGCTTGTTTGACCGCTGAGAAAGGAACGGTCGGATCGGGATCGAGATCGAAAATCATCCGGTCTGGCGTATGGATGCTGTCGATCGTCGCGCCCCATGGGTGGATCTCGATCACGCCCATCTGAATCATCTGCATGAGACCCATTTCGTCGGTCACATAGATGTATTGGTAGCTCTGCCCTTTATAGTCCCACGCAAATGGATGCACATGCCCGCCTAATCCAGAGCCGACATTGCGCTGATAAAAACAATCAGCCTGGATACCGCTCGGGCATCTCAACAAACTAATGGGACGCCGGGTGATGTCTCGCAAGAGAAACGGCGCGACGGCTGCATAGTAGCGAGCGACATCGCCCTTGCAAATCCGTTCCTCCTTGTACACCACGCGATCAGGATGCGTGATGGTCACTCCATGCAGAATAAGGGCTTCGCCTGGGTGGTTCTTCATCGGCTTGGCAGTCCCGCTGTGCCAGTCATCGACCGTGGCGGTTGTTCTGCGTATAGGGAATCGAGCCTGCCGAGACGGCAGCATCTTGATCTATGAGGACATGCGGGATGTGGGTTTTGTCCTGGCAAAAGCCCCAGTGACTGAAGCTGCGGCCTGTCGCCGCTAGGGATTCACCTAAGTTTCATTCGGAAAAGGATGGCCCATGATCGGCACAAAGCCTTATGGCCAAAGATCTAGACATCCAGGACGACCTCCCATTTCAGTACCGTCATTGGAGACTGCAGCGGGTAGGATGGTGGGCCATCGCCTGTATCCTTGCTGCCGGCCTCCTCGGCCTGTTTGGCCACCATCCTTTCTCTCGAACAACGGCGCAGACGCAAGACGGCATGCTCCTGGTCGCCTATGATCATTTCGGGCGCGCCGCCAGTGACGCTGAAGTATTCCTCACCGTGATGCCCCCAAAGCAGGAAGATGGAACGTTTCGGGTCTGGTTCGACTCGGCATACTTGGATGCGGTCCGCGTGGGGTCCGTGTCGCCGCTGCCCCTCCGAGGTGAGGGACGCCAGGGTGGTCGTGACTTTGTCTTTCAGACGGATGGCGGCCGGTCGACGGTGTTGTTCTCTGTTCAGTTTCACACGTTCGGGATCATTCGAGGCCACGTCAAAATCAACGATGGTAAGGCGGTCCCGATCACGCACCTGGTGTGGCCGTAGAGGGAGGATGTATGGATGCGATTCTGCGGGGATTCATAATGTACCTGTTCCTGCTGGTGTTGTTCCGGATCGCAGGGCGGCGAACGCTGGGCCAAATGACCAATTTCGATTTCGTGCTGCTCTTGATCATCAGTGAAGCGACCCAAAATGCCATGATCGGGAATGATTTCTCGGTGACCAACGGTATTCTGGTCATCTTGTCCCTCGTGGGTTTGGACATTGGCTTTTCAATCCTGAAGCAGCGATTCCCGATCTTGAATCGTCATCTGGATGGACTGCCACTGGTGTTGGTGGACCAAGGGCGGCCCGTGCAGGAATTGATGCGCAAGACCAGGGTGGACGAAGAGGACATTCTGTTCTCGGCCCGCGAGAAACATGGCCTCGAGCGCATGGAACAGATCAAATATGCCGTGCTTGAAACCAATGGTGGAATCTCGATCATTCCCAAAGCGGAGTAGAGCCTGTTGACGAGCTATCACCTGGACCTCCGCTATCCTGACTGAAGCCTACAGCTTCCGTTCGCCTCTTGGTTACAGGTGTGAAGAGGCGGGTCGCAAGGACCTCTCCCGTTGCTTGTTGCTGGGCGCAGCCTATGGTACTCTCCAGTCATTGCCCGTCCGAGAAGATGACTGGGCAGCTTGTTATCCGATGACCCGAGTATGATCGTCTTGCATTGTCCAGCCTCTCGTCTTCCAAAAGTATTGATCCTCCTGCTGACCTGGGTGGTGGTTGCCGGTCTCTCCTGGGCAGACCTGGTTGGTTCTCAAGCAGAACCGACCGGGGCATTGGTCGATGCGCAG
>CAADGJ010000175.1 GCA_900696505.1 uncultured Nitrosospira sp. | reverse complement strand
GAGATCCGACAAAGCCATGGGTTCAGCGAATCAGGCCGGCCAATCGCGTGAACATGTTCCTGATATTGCCGCCGAGCGTAAACGCTGCCGTGGCGATGACCACAGCGATCGCAGATGCGATCAATGCGTACTCAATGGCCGCCGCACCGTCTTCCTCGTGGAAAAATCGTCGCATGGCATTCAGCATGACACTCTCTCCTTATTAGAAAGAACCAGATTTCGTAGGCAGGTCACCGGCGCCTACCCCTTCCGACTAATGTATCGGAGGAATACTCGTTAGACTTAAGGCACGTCGCACTGTTTTCGATAGTCGTCAGTCCCAGCTATAGATTGCCTCCACACAATTGCCAGCGCCATGGAATGTCACCTTCTGACACAGTGCGCGGACGAGCGCGAGCCCGCGACCGAACATCGAATCATTCATGGACAAGGGTGCGGCGGGGTGGATAGCATCGAATCCCGCCCCGCTGTCTTCGACACGCACGATCAATCGGGCACCGCTCGCAGATGGAGCATGCGTTAAGAAAATCTGCACATAGCCGTCTTGCAATGCGGCCAGGCGTCGGTCGCGCTCCTGGTAATAGGCGTCAAATCCATCGGGCGAAGTTTTCAGATTCGATTGTATTCCCAGTACGCCATGGTCGATTGCATTCGAGATGAGTTCTGTCAACACGGTGAAGAAGCGCTCCCGGTGTCGAGCATGGCCGGGTAGCAGGCTCACCAGTTGCATCAAGTCCGGTAGCGGATCCTCCGTCCGCATCGCGTCAGGCCCCAATCGGACCTCGATGTGCCAAGGAAGCTGCCACGAACGCTCCCGTGAGGGCGGATTAACCCGTACTGCGGATCGTTCGAGAACGATGCCGCAAGACACATCGACTATCGTAATATCGTCTTCTTGGGCGCCTCCATTGGCGAAGGCAGTGAGCGCGGCCACGAGTTCCTCGAAGGGATGCGACGCCGGACCTTGCGTGACAGCCTGATGGACCCGAGGTTCGCCGAATAGCTCACCCGATGGGCTGCGTGTTTCAATCACGCCGTCCGTATACAGAATCATTCGGTCGTCCGGCTGTATGTCATACGTTTCTAGATTCGGCATGAACTCTTGGGCATGCAGCACCCCTAGGGGAGGATGCTGCGATGCCCATTGCAACCGAACCCCCGCACTCGGGTTGATGACCAAGACAGGCGGAAGCCCGCCGTTCCACACTGATGCCCGGCACCGGACCGGATTGATTTCGATTGCGCTGGCTGCACAGAAGATTCCGACCGGCATCGTGTGGTTCAACTTGCGGTTGATCTCACGCAAAATATCCCCAAGCGCGTGCCCTCGTTCGGTCATTCGATAAAACACGTCGGCCAACGGTAATGCGCCGATTGCGGACGACAAGCCATGGCCCGTGAAGTCGCCCACGAGGACATGGAGAATGCCGGTCGGAGTCGTCCCGGCTAATACGACATCGCCGCCAAGGATGGTCGCAGGCGCCACATGGTAGTTGATGCCCATTCGCTCCATACAGGGAGTCGCCAGAATTTTTGTGCGAATCTCATTTGCCACATCGATTTCATGGAGCGAGCGGTCACGATACGATTCAAGTTCCTGCTTCTGTTCAGTAACTCGCGCGTGGAGTTCCTGCACGCGTGACCAGGCTGAGAGCTTCGCCCGTAGGAGGGGAAGACTATACGGTTTTGTGAGCACGTCGTCCCCTCCGGAGGCAAGACATTCGGTCAGACCTGTTTCATCGGTCACGGCCGTCAGGAAAATAATCGGCACGAAGCGCGCGCCGGTTCGCTGTTTGATCAGTGAAGTTGCCTCTTTGCCGTCCATCTCCGGCATCATCAAGTCCATAATGACCAATTCCGGCTGTTCTTTTTCAAACAGGGCGACAGCTTGTTTCCCGTTCTCAGCCAACACCACGCTGTGACCGTCCTTGCGCAGCAAGACTTGCAAAATCTGCCTATTCACAACCGTATCGTCTGCTACAAGGACTTTCATGGGATGGTGACCAACGAGTGAAAATTTGCGATAGAGAGAATGCTTTTAATTTGAGGGGAGCACTTCAGGAGATGGACACGGGCTTTTCCGCCACCGGCAAACTCGCGTAATTTCAACAACATGCCAAGTCCTGTGCTGTCGATATACTCCGTTTGAGCAAAGTCAACCACGTAATGACTCGACGGGACAGGCCGCGTTGTGTAGGCTTCCAGGAAAGTACGATGCATCCTCGCGTCGAAGCGTCCAACCGGTATGATCGTCAGTGTCGCTCCATCGGCCGATTCCTCAATTTTGAACATGGCTCCTCCGTTCTCTTTCAATGGTCGTCTCCTGTATCGGCAATGGCTTCCGAAATCTAAAGAAAAACGTGCGGACGAGTTTGATTTCCTGTAGTTTGAGAAAGCGAGCAACGCGGAGTGAAGCATCGGGGCTAAGGTTTTGGTTCCAGGCAGACCGAAAGAAGAAACGGCGACACACACACAACGGTGAGAGACCATTCCTTATGGCGATGATCGTTTCAATCGGCTCAGGCAAGGGCGGTGTAGGAAAAAGCGTGATCGCTGCCAATCTGTCCATGTTATTGGCCAAACAAGGCAAGCGGGTGGTTTTGGCGGATCTGGACGTGGGTGGAGCGGATGCCCATATTCTGTTCGGCATGCTCAACCCTCCCCGCACCTTGACGGATTTTGTAGAACGGCGGGTTGAACGTTTGGATGACGTCCTCCAGCAGGTCTCGGCACACCCTTTTCTCCAGTTGATCCCCGGCACAGGCGATACGCTGGCCACGCGGATCCCACAAAAACGAGGGCATAAAAAAACCTTCGTTCCCGCAGGGGAACAAGAGGTCACAT
>CAADGJ010000174.1 GCA_900696505.1 uncultured Nitrosospira sp. | reverse complement strand
CCCGGGGAGACATTTGTGGATCCGCGGTATCCGTTCGTGCGGACGACTTCGCCTTCCCCCGATGGCGTTCGACTGTCCAAGCCGGCCAACATCCTGTTGGTATTTCTCGAAGGATTGGATCGCCGATATCTGGGGCAGACCTATGGCGAGGTGAAGGGCACCCCCTTTCTCGATCGGCTGAAACAGGACAGTGTCTATTTCCAGAACTTTTTTTCGAACGGAGTGCAGACCTCCAGGGGGCTGTTCGCGACGCTCTGCAGCACCTTTCCGCGACAAGGCGCTGCCGCAATGAAGACGCGATACGCTCACGACTATCTGTGCCTGCCGTCCCTCCTGCAACGGCAAGGGTACAGTACGGAAATGGTGATCGGGCAGCATCGGGACCTGAACCGGTTGCAGACGTTTGTCGCCCGCAATGGCTTGCAGCAGTTGCTGGACGAGGGAGACTTCCCCGCGAATACGGAACGGGCGGGACTGGGCATTGTCGATGGTGCGCTGTTCGACCTCTGTTATGAACGGATCAAGCTGCGGCAGTCCCAGGGCAAGCCGTTTTTCCTCTCCACGCTGACGCTGTCGACGCATCATCCGTTCGCGGCCCCCATGAATCATCCTGAGGTTCAGTTGCTTCAACAGCAGGTGCAGGATAAGTATGTCGCCGCCTTGCGATACACGGATCTCGAACTGGAGCGGACCTTCACCAGGCTTGTCCGCGAAGGATTGCTCCGGAATACGATCGTCGTCATTCTGGGTGATCACGGCCGGCATGAACCGGTGGGAGGGTCCGATATCGAGCGAAAGGTCGGGCATTTTGCCTCGCCGTTGTTTCTGTGGATGGACGAATCGTTACGAACCCCTGCGACCTATCGGCCTCGAGTCGTGGATACGATCGCCAGCCAGGTGGATGTGGCTCCGACCCTGTTGTCATTGAACGGGGGATTGCCGGCAATGGGCTCATTTGCGGGACATGATGTGAGCTGCGCCCTGGTGCAAGACTGCCTGCCTGGTCAGGTGGCCTATCTGACGAGTGTGTACGACAACCTGGTCGGGCTTGCGAGCGCAGAAGGACTGTTGTTGTATTCGTTCGCGACGGAAACCTTTCAGGAAGCCACGTTACGGTTCGAACCGGTACCGGATGAACAAACAGGCAGCAGGCGGCTGTCGGTGTCCCGTGACCGGGAATTGATGGCGTTATACGAAGTCGCGAATGTCGCGCTGGATTCCAATCGACTGTGGTCCTGGCGGGAATTCGGAAGCCGATTGTGATCACCAGTCTGCGGCCGACGCTAACCGTGGACGCGATGTAAAAAGGACCCCTCTCCGTGGATCGTATACCGGTATCGGCGGTCGTCATTGCCTACAACGACGAACCCAACATGCGGGCCTGCCTGGAATCTCTTACCTGGGCGGATGAAATCATCGTGGTGGATTCTCATAGCACCGACGGCACCGAACGCATCAGTCGCGAGTTCACGGACAAGGTCTACCAGCATGACTTCCATGGGTTCGGACGTCTGAGGAACGAAGCCCTGGCGCATGCCACGCATGACTGGGTGTTCAGTCTCGACACGGACGAACGAGCCACTCCCGAACTGCGCGACGAAATCAGGCGGCTGTTGGACGCCGGGCCGGAAGCCGACGCGTATTTCGTGCCGCGCAAAAATTATTTTCTCGGGCGTTGGATCAAACATTGCGGGTGGTATCCCGACTATCGGCAACCGCAATTGTTCCGGAAGAGCAAGCTGCGGTATCGGGATGAACTCGTCCATGAAAGTTTCGATCTGGATGGACGACTGGGCTACATGACGGCCGCCGCCCTCCAGTATCCATTCCGGGACATCGATCATTACCTGGCCAAGCAAGAACGCTATTCCGATTTGATGGCTAAGCGGATGGTCGAACAGGGCCGAGCGTTTTCGTGGCATCAGCTCGTGTCGCATCCGTGTTTTACCTTCCTCAAGATGTATGTCGGGCGTAAGGGATGCCTGGATGGTGTCCCCGGCCTCATTTTGTCCGGCCTCTACGCCTATTACACATTCATCAAATATGCGCGGTTCTGGGAACTGCAATCCCAGGGCGTTCGGCAGTCGAACCGGGTTGCCTCGGCGAAACAAGGCTAGGCACAGTATCGTGAAGCAGGACGAGACGGCATGACGATTGCGGCAGTGGTGATCACCAAGGACGAGGAGCACAATATCGCGGAGTGTCTGCAATCGCTACGGTGGGTTGATGAGCTCATCGTGGTGGATGCGGAGAGCCGGGATCGAACCGTTGAGCTCGCAAAGGGGTACACCTCGAAGGTGTTTGTGCGTTCCTGGCCGGGATACGGGCCGCAAAAGAACTTTGGAATCGACCAAGCCGGCGCGGACTGGATCCTGGTGGTGGATGCCGACGAGCGAGTGCCGGACGCCTTGCGGCAGGAAATCAAAGCACTGGTGGCTAGTCGACCTTCTGCCGATATAGGGGGCTACGAAATCCCCCGCCGGAATGTGTTTTACGGGAAATGGATTCAAGGGGGAGGATTGTACCCGGACTATCAACTGCGGCTGTTTCGCAAGACGGCCGGCCGCTATGACGATGTGCGTCTCCACGAAAACCTCGCGCTGAGCGGCCGGCGGGAGCGTCTGCGGGAGCCGTTCATTCATTACAGCATGCCCACCGTGAACCACCACATCCGCAAGATGATGCGGTATACCACGCTGGGCGCCGATGAAAAGTTGAAGCGAGTCCGCCACATCAGCGGCTGGACCATTGCCACGCACCACCTCGGCACTATTCTAAAAACGTTGTTCACGCGCGGTGGTTATCGCGATGGCGTGCATGGGCTGGTGGTGGCGATGTTCGCCGGTCTCCACACCTTCGTGAAATATGCCAAGGCGTGGGAGCGGTTGAACGTCAGGCGTGGCGCATGATGGTTTCGGTGCCCCATCGCCGGCCTGGGACTGAGGTCTCGTTCGTCTGATGCGTATCGGGATCGACGCGTCCTCATTGGCGGGCGATAAAGGCGGCGTTGGCTGGCATACGTATCATCTGCTGAAGGCGCTGTTGCATCTGGATGAGAAGACGGACTACGTCGGTTATCTTCGCCCCGGATCGCTGCAAGCCGGTCAACTCAGCGGTTGGTCATCACGCTCGCGCATGCAGTGGATGGAGACGCCACGGTGGTTGATGTCCTGGCGAGGCCGCTGGGATCATCTTGACCTGTATCACGGCCCCAATTTTAAAATGCACACGACGGGCCGGTACGGTGGAATTGTCACCATCCATGACCTGTGGCTGGCCCGGCATCCGGAATATTCACGCAAACTATTCGGGCAGGCGGGGTCATCCCGCCGTGCGATTGCGACGGCGAAGCGGGCGCGCAAGGTTGTGACCGTCTCCGAGTTTTCGGCCCGCGAAATCGAATCGCTGTATGGCATTCCACGAGACCATGTG
>CAADGJ010000173.1 GCA_900696505.1 uncultured Nitrosospira sp. | reverse complement strand
TATCTTTGCGCTCGGTGAGATCCATGCAGGTGCCGATATAGCCGCCGAATCGACCATCCTCGTCGAACAGTGGCACACCCGTATCCATGATCCATCGATACTCCCCGTCATGGCGCCGTAGGCGGTACTCGAGAAAGAACGGCTGTTCCGACTTGAATGCGTCCAGATAGGACTTCCGGCAACGCTCCAGGTCGTCTACGTGAATGCCGGTAAACCAATTGTCACCGATCTCTTCCTGCATCGTGCGCCCGGTGAACTCCAGCCACCGTTTGTTGATAAAGGTAATATGCGTGTCCGGTCCCGCCATCCACACCATGACCGGAGCCGTGTCGGCCATCATCCGAAATCGCGCTTCGCTTTCACGCAAAGCCGCCTCGATGCGTTTTTTCACCGTGACGTCGCGCGCAATAGCCGACGCACCCATGACGCAGCCATCGGAATCCTTGACAGGCGAGATCGTCAGCGACACATCAATGCGCTGGCCCTGTTTCCGGCGCTGCACCATCTCCACATTGCGCACATGCTCACCGCGAGCAATGCGGTCCAGCATCGTCGGCACTTCATCTAATCGATTGGGAGGACAAAGCACGGAAATCGGTCTCCCCAGGACCTCCTCGGCACTATATCCGTAGACCCGTTCTGCACCTCGATTCCAACTTTGAATAATGCCGGTCAAGGTCATGCCGACGATAGCGTCGTCGGACGATTTGACGATTGCGACCAACTCCGACACCGCTTCCGCACGAAGGACCTCGAGCTCTTGATTGGCAGCCGCCAGATCCGAGGTGCGTTCCTGCACCTGCTGCTCGATATCTTCATTGATGCGCAGCAACTCCGCCTCGTCGCGCTGGCGACGCAGACACAACAAGGCCGTCACCCAGATCACCATCAAGGCGAAGGCTCGATTCACGGCGCTCACCCACGTCAACGCGTAAAGCGGGCTGTGAAACAGGTCCAGGATCGTGACAAAGGACGCGGTCGCAGCCACCCAGAATGTGAGACGTGGATACGGAATGCGAGAGGCAATGAGGACAGGCACTACGTAGAGCGTAGTGATCGTCAATCCCAGAGGCAGCCACCAATCGATGGCGCCGATCACGGCAATCAATGCCAGCGCCACGCCCAGAATCGAATAGCTGCTGCGGGACATGCCCAGAAAGTATGAAGAAGGAATTGTCATAATTGTAACGACGCCGTTTCGCGTTCCCTCTGGGTGTAGGAGCAATACCTATGCCTTCCAACTCACACGCTTCATAACGGCATGCGTGAACACGTGCTGTCGAGGAAAGGTACGGACGTACAGACAGCCTCGCCCTGCTCGGTGCGACTTCCCGGCTAACCATGTATCCGCGACAGGCGGCAGGTGAGGCGTTTCACGCAGCTAGTGCAGCGCGGCTCGCCTCCCCGGGCCACATCTTCTGGGAGATTCGGGTGTACACCTCTGCCTCATGAATGTTCAGACTTGAACGGCGCGCGATTCGTGCGGTTGTCGTCCATTCAATGACTGATCGGAGTGGCGCACTAGGCAGGCACAATCATGCGGTTGCCCACGACATATCTGTGGAGAGAAGGCGTGCGGGGCCTGCGCATGGACGACACATGCACGAGACCCTGCGGCGTTGAGGAGATCGAGGATCGGCCGACGGAACAGGCCGTTGGAGTGGAACGCGATCGACGCTGGCGAAGTCTGCCGGCGTTATCGTTTACGGAAAAACGCGGCAATCATCTGCACGACGTACTGAAGCTGCTCATCGGTCAGTTCCGCATAAATCGGAATCGACAACACTTCTTCCGCGGCACGCTCCGACTGCGGGAAAGCGCCTTTCTGGTACCCGAGATCGCGATAACAATTTTGCAGGTGCAGCGGCAATGGATAATACACTTCCGTTCCGACGCCATGATCTTTCAAGTAGGCCCGCAATTCATCGCGCTTCCTGACACGTAGCGTGAATTGATTGAAGACATGGAAATTATGAGGATGCGTCACAGGCAGAGTCACATGATCGGTTAATTGTGCGTCGGCAAATAACTGGTGATATCGCGCTGCATTCCGGCGACGCCCATCGGCCCATTGATCGAGCCGTTTTAACTTCACCAACAAGACGGCTGCTTGGAGCGCGTCCAACCGGCTGTTGATGCCGATGGCTTCATGCACGTATCGCACACGGCTCCCGTGGACCCGCAACATGGCGATGGATTCGGCCAACTCTTTGTCATTCGTCGTCACCATGCCGGCATCACCAAACCCGCCAAGATTTTTCGATGGGAAGAAACTGAAACAGGCCAGGTCTCCCAGCACGCCGGCGCGCTTCCCGTTTTGCGCAGCGCCGATCGCCTGGCAGGCGTCTTCAATGACGCCGATCTTGTGCCGTCGCGCAATGTCATGAATGGCGCCCATGTCCGCACATTGACCGAAGAGATGCACCGGGATAATGGCTTTGGTCCGTTTGGTGATGACTCGTTCCAGCAACGTCGGGTCCATATTAAAATCATCGGGACGGATATCCATGAAGACCGGTTTGGCACCCAGGCGTGAAATAGCCCCCGCGGTGGCAAAGAAGGTAAACGGCACCGTGACGACTTCATCGCCGGCTTTGACACCCAACGCCATCAATGCCAGCAGCAAGGCATCGCTGCCAGAAGCCACGCCCACCGCATGCGTGCTACTGACATAGGTCGCCACCGCCTGTTCGAGCGCCACCACCCGCGGCCCCAGGATAAAGCCCTGCTCATCACAGGTCGCTTCGATCGCGGCCAGAATTTCACTGCGCATGGATTGGTACTGGGCTTTCAAATCAAGCAGCGGAATATTCATCGTCTTACCCGGTTTCCTCTTTACAAGCGATTGGGCTGCAATTTCATCACATCCTCTGCCGGCCGCGTGGCGTGCAGGAGATACGTGTAGAGCGAGTGATACTGTTTAATTGTTTCTTGAATCGTAAACTCTTCCGGCAACTCCTGCGCCCCGTTCCGGAGATCCGCTCGAAGCCGTTCGTCACCCAGGATTTGACACACACGACTGGCCATGGCTTTGACATCGCCAGCCGGACAGAGGGTTCCCTGGATGCCCTCAATGATCGCTTCGGCGGAGCCCCCTACTCGCGTGGCGACAATCGGAATCCGACTGGCCCTCGCCTCCAGAATTGCGCAGGGCAACCCTTCCCATTGAGATGTCAACACGAAGACATCAAACGCCTTCAGCAATGAGGCCACATCGCGCCGCCAGCCGAGAAGACTCACCCGATCCTGCAGCCCTTGCGCTTGGATCATCGCTTCGATCTGCGGCCGCAGTGCGCCGTCTCCGGCCAGCACACATTTTGCTGCTGGCATGCGCTGACAGACGAGCGCGGCGACGCGGATAAAGTCTTCGGGAGATTTCTGCGGTTTCAAACACGAGACTGTTCCCACGAGGAGCTGCTCCGGCCCCACTCCCAGCGCGGCTCGCAGACGGTCGCGCTCCGCCTGCTCAATCCGGGCGGCAAATGGCGTCGGATCAATGCCAGGCCGGACCACCGACACCTTGGAGGCGCTGAACAGCTCCCACTCGAGTCCCTGTCGGCGATCAGCCTGGGAGACTGCGATCCAATGGGTGGTCACTCGTCCGACCATCCACTCAAGCTTGATCACCAGATGTTGAAGCCACAACGGCTGGGCAGGTGTCACACCATACCCGTGTATCGTGTGCAGGATACAGGGGACCCCGGCGAGCCAGGCGGCCAACCGCCCTAGGATACCAGCTTTTGAACTGTGGGTGTGCACAATCTTTGGCCGCAAGCGTCGAAACGTCGCGACCAGTTCAAACAGCGCCTGCAGATCTTGGAGGGGATGGACTTCTCGAACGAGCGATGGGATCAAGCGGACATCGACACCTTCCAGCGCATGCGCTTCCTCGGTCAGCAAGCCGCCGGGGCCGGCAATCAGCACCGGACGGAATCGCCGACGATCCAGGCCCGACACCACCCGCATCGCCACTTCCTGTGCGCCGCCCAGCTCAAGTTTGGTGATGACGTGACAGATTACATCCATGCGATTGACGCCCTCAGGCCGCGGCCCTCATTCGCAACCGCATGGCAAGCTGCTGCCCCTGGGCAATCGCGTCTTCCATCGACGTGTGTTCCCACAATCCATATCTCCCGATTGACGAAATGCCGCGTCGCTCCAGCTCAGCCAACAACTCCTTCACGGCGCGGCTGCGGTACCGATCGAACAACACATAGGCGTAATACAAGTCCTTCACATCCGACATGACCAGCTCATCTGTCGGCTGCAGCACGCCCGCCCCTTCCAACCCACGGCGGACCCGTTCGATCAGCGATGTCTCCGATTCTTTTTCCGTGGGCTGGTGCGAAATCTCTACATACAGAGAGCTGCACCCTGGCTGCCCCATGGACGGAGAGAAATTCATGGGGAACCCGGCACGGTAGAATGGGTACCGGTGCTCCGGAAAATAAATCCAATGCTTATCCGACACATGTTCCCGCGCCACGGCCAGATTGACGTTATAGACCGACACCCACCGCAGCGCGCCGGCCAGCTCCCGCATCGACGCTGGAAGATCGACGCACCGGCGCACCAGCTCGGGTAAAGGAATGGTGGAAATGATACGGTCATACTCCTCAATGCGTTCCCCCTGCGCACTGCGAAAGACCGCGCGACGCCTCCCCGTTTCGATCTCCACCAGTTCGGAACCGTACGTCAGGTTCTCCACGGAGGGCAGAAATGCCTCCGGCAACACCTTGATGCCGCCGCTCACCGGATACTGAAACGACGGGTTGTAGCCGAAAGCCTTGTCCTTAATACCTAAGGCGCCGCTGACGACGTCCTTGACATCCGGCTTCGGCACGAGCCAGGACACCCAGTCCGAGGTGAGCTCATCGAGCGGCACCTGCCACAATTTTTCATTAAAGGGCACCATGAAATGTTTGGCGATCCCTTCGCCGAGACTTTCGATGATCCATTGTTTGAACGATGGGTTCTCGGCCGGCGGCGTCGATGTCGACCGTGACAGCGTGGCGATGAATCCCAGCAGGCACTCCCGCACCACCTCGGGAGGAAGGCCGTACGTGTTGACCTGAAACGGATATTCCGTATAGGTGTCATGAGAAAAGACAAATGATTTGCGCGCATGCCGCTGCAACCGGTCGGGAAGCAGGCTTTCGACCAACGCCTTAATCGCGGTCTGGCGAAAATGGAGCAGATGTCCGGTGTAGTCAAAGGTGAAGCCGTCTTTGACATACGAGCGGCAAAGTCCTCCGACCTCGCGCTCCCGCTCCAGAATCTTGTACGGCATGCCGCGCAAGTGATAGGCCGCGCTCAGCCCTGCCAATCCCGCCCCGACGATGACAATCATACTGCGCCGGTCCTTTCTGTCGAACGTGCCGGGACGGCCTCAGGGCTCACGGCCACGACCCCGCTGGACACATTGACTCGGGTCAAAGCCACCGCAGCCGCGGCCAGACACAACACCGTGACACCGCTCAAGATGAGGGCAAGGTCCTGCGGGACGGCCATGACCAGCAGCCCGATCCCGCCCAAGATCGCCGCCCCGAGATAACTGAGCAACACGACGTGCGTGACCGACAACCCCCAATGGCGCAACCGAATCGCGATGTGATCGGGACTGCCGAGGAATACCGGCAATCCGCGGAGGAATCGGATGTACATGACGAACAGCGTGTCGAAAATCGGCATGCCGAGGATCAAGACCGGCGTCAGCAACGAGACGGAATGGCCCTGCGTGTATTTGCCAATCATCGACAATGCGCCAAGCATCAAGCCGATGAACATCGCGCCCGAATCCCCCATGTAGATGGAAGCCGGCCGCCAGTTGTAGCGAAGAAACCCGAGCAGACTTCCCATCAAGGCCGCCAGCATGAACGCAATCGTCTGATCGCCGTTCAGAATGGCGACCACGCACAGAAACGCGGCGCTGATCACGCCAACCCCGGCTGACAATCCATCCATGATGTCCAGGAGATTAAAGGCATTGATGATGCCGATCATCCAGAACACCGTGAGCAGGATATCGACCCAATCGGGAAGCGATGCAATCTCGATACGAATGCCGCTCTTGATCAACACGAAGACCGCCAGGAACTGCCCGGCCAGCTTCGTGCCCGGCGACAACACACCGAAGTCGTCGATCAATCCCAGCATGACGATCAACGTCCCTGAGAGCACGATGCCGAGCACGTCCTGCCGGAATTCGAAGGTAAACGCCAGGCTCACGAGAAAGGAGAGGTAGATCGCCAATCCACCCAAATAGGGCACCGGCTCACCTTGGTGCTTGAGCCGACCATCCGGGCTGTCGACAATGCCGAATTTTAACGCCGCACGGCGCGCGGTAGGCACGCCATAGACGGACAACAGCACCGCGACCAGGAATGTCAGTGCCAGGAGGATCATCGCATACCTGTGGAATGGCCATGTCCTCGCACAGAAAGACCGACAGGCCGCGGCATCTGACGGCTGGGCGCATCCTCGGCAAACGCACGATACACATCGGCGAGCTTAGGTCCCCATACCGCCAAGGAGAACCGGGTCTCCACGGTCCGGCGGCCTGCCTGCCCCATGCGAGCACGCAATTGCGGATCGCGGCACAATGACTCAAGGCGCAGATACCACTCTTCTTCGGTCGAGGCGAGAAATCCATTGTCCCCATTTACAAGAATGTCGCGATTGACCCCGACAGGCGAGGCCACCGCCGGCAATCCCACCGCGAGATACTGCAGCAACTTGAGCGCACATTTGCCCCGGGCCCACTCTGTATCCTCCAGCGGCATCACGCCGATGGTGGCATCCTGGAGATCCTCAACTTCACGCCGCCACTCCCAGGATCGAAACTCGACGTCCAACCCGTCGAGCACCGGTGGCTGAGAACAAACGACGCGAAGCTTCACGCGATAGCGCTCTTGCAGCCGGCGGATTGCAGGCGCAAGCACGTTCAAATATTTGAGGTTGTAAGCCAGGCCGATCCAGACAATCGTGATAGGGTCATCGAGCAGATGGGATGCGGCGGTCGGTCGCAAGGGCCTCGGAGCAAATCGCTCAGTGTCCACCACCGTAGGCACCACCGTGACTTTAGAGGAATATTGGGTGGCGTAGGCGGCTAACCGATCGTTTCCCACAATGACGCCCGTTGCCCTCCTGAAGAGCACAGGCATCTTCCGTTCATGGCCACGAGTCAGGTAAATCGCGTCATCCATCTCGATGACCAAACGATAGCCCAACCAGCACAACAACCGTTCGACCAGTGGAGGCGCATACGGAAAGAGTTGCCCTTCGATGACGATCAGGTCCCGTTGGCCCAGCATCATGAGCGTTCCAAGCCGTTTGAGAAAGCGCGCCACGACATACGGAATCTTCAGAACGGTCTGCAGCATCAAGGAGCGAATGTGGAGAATCGAAAAGTAGGTGGGACCGAACAGCGGCTCCACATGGCACTCGATGCCCGCATTCTGCAAATGCGGCAAGTATTGATACACGCGATAGCGGCTGCTGGGGCCAATGCTCGAGCTTTTAGAAAAATAGGTGACCGTCATGGCGCGTCGTTTCGCCCCGTTGTCTCGGAATATCCACCGGTTGCGCAGGCGGAACCGGCTAGTCAAATAGTACCGGAGTTCTCCGGCAAGGATAGATTTTTCGCTGTTTTTGACGGGGGCAGAGAAGCTCGATATCGGCCGCGGGCCTCCGATAGCCGTCATCCCGGTTGTTTAGAATTTCGCGGGGGGAATGCGGCGGAAGAACGAATGATGCCATTCAGCCAGCATCACGAGCGAGAACAGTAGACGCTCATTCGGACGATCAGAAGTCAGTTCTCGTTCAACCAGAGTGGCGGCAGCCTTCCCATCGAAGACGGCAATGCGCTGCAGGTCAAAATATTCATACAGGTTCTCTACTCTTCGTAACCATTGCTTCAACCATGTCGCCATCGGGAGGACAAATCCCTGCTTTCTTCGGTGGACGATTTCGGGCGGCAGCAGTCGCGCGG
>CAADGJ010000172.1 GCA_900696505.1 uncultured Nitrosospira sp. | reverse complement strand
GTGGAGGGGCTGACGCTGGCCACCGATCTTTTCACTCCCTATGTGCTTCCGATTACCGTCGGCCTGGTCGCCCTGCTCTTCATCATCCAGCGCCGCGGCTCCGGAGCGCTGGGAAGCGTATTCGGTCCCATCATGCTTGTGTGGTTCGCCGCCTTGGCCTTGCTCGGGCTGCACAGTTTGATTCAAACGCCGTCGGTGCTGCTTGCGGCCAATCCGCTCTATGCCGCCGCGTTTCTTCTCCACCATGCCGGCATCGGCTTTCTCGTGTTGGGCAGTGTCTTTCTGGTCCTCACGGGAGCCGAGGCCCTGTACGCAGACATGGGGCATTTCGGACGTCGGCCGATACAACTCGGCTGGTTTGCGGTCGCGTTGCCGGCGCTGCTGCTGCAGTACTTCGGCCAGGGTGCGCTCTTGATGCGGAATCCGGCGGCGCTCGCCAATCCCTTTTATCACCTGGCTCCGGACTGGATGCTCTATCCGCTGATTGCGCTGGCGACGGTCGCGACGATCATCGCATCGCAGGCCATGTTGTCCGGGGCTTTTTCACTGACATTGCAGGCGGTGCAACTCGGCTATCTTCCTCCCCTCCGGATTACGCACACCTCCGCGGAACAGCATGGCCAAATCTATTTCGCCCTCCTGAATTGGCTGATGTTCATCGGCACCGTCGGGCTGATCCTCTCATTCGGATCGTCCACCAACCTGGCCGCGGCCTACGGCATCGCCGTCTCCGGGTCCATGATCATCACCACGCTACTGATGTACCGTGTCACTCGCAGTCATTTGGGATGGAGCGCACCGCCAGCGCTCATGGCCGTAGGGGCATTTCTATGTATCGATCTCGCCTTTTTTCTCGCGAACGCGCAGAAGATTCCTCATGGGGGATGGTTTCCACTGCTCCTCGGCGCGGCGATTTTTACCGTGATGAGCACCTGGGCGAGGGGGCGTGCGATCGTGGCCGAGCATCTCCGTGTTCAGTTCCCGCCCTTGCATCAATTCGTCGGAGACGTCTTGTCGAAGGTGGAGTATCGAACCGCCGGACAAGCCGTGTTCCTTTCACAACATCCCGACATTACCCCGCCGGCCCTGCTGCAGAATGTGCGGCATAACAAAACCTTGCACGAGCGTGTGTATTTGCTCACCGTTCGGACGGAACATGTGCCGTTTGTGTCGGCAGGAGCGCCATTGGAGATCACCCTCGTGCAAGAGGGTCTTTTTCAAGTGATCGCCCGTTGCGGCTTCATGGAGACGCCGGATATTCCGCGCGTGCTCACGCAGCTTGCTGCGCATGGTCATGTGTTGCCACTAGAGGACACGACCTTCTTCCTGAGCAGGATTACGTTTTTAGCAACCCCCAAGCCGGGGATGGCCATCTGGCGGGAAAAACTGTTTGTGGTGCTGTCGCGCAATACCCAGCGCGCCAGTTCTTACTTCCATCTGCCGTCGGAGCAGGTGGTCGAGATCGGATTGGTACTGGAGATTTGACTCCCGGTAAGCGTTGTCCTGAATCGATCTATCTGGCTAACGGACGGCAAGGAGCAGATTCGAGAACCATCACAGGCACTGTCCAAATTCGGCCTGCCGCCAGGCTTCGTAGAGCACCACCGCGACTGAATTAGACAGGTTGAGGCTGCGGCTTCCAGGTACCATCGGCACACGAATGCGTTGTTGATCGGAGACACTTGCGAGAATCTCCGCTGGCAGACCGCGGCTTTCCGGCCCGAACACGAACACGTCACCCTCCGCGTACCGAACCAGATCGTACCGCTGCCTTCCTTTGGTCGAAACGGCGAACAGTCTTTGACCAGTGAACCGTTCGAGACAGGTCTCCCAGGTCTCATAAACGGCAAGCGTGGCGAATTCGTGGTAATCGAGCCCTGCCCGGAGGAGTTGCTTGTCCTCCAGCGTGAATCCCAACGGTTTCACCAAATGCAGCCGGGCACCGGTATTGGCGCACAGCCGGATGATGTTGCCGGTGTTCGGAGGAATTTCCGGCTGGTACAGAATGACATCAAACATGATGACAGGGAGATGGATCGACGGAGATCGGCGGCTATGAGCCAAGGGGAGAGCCGGACGGTTGCCCGGACAACTCACCCCTCCAGCCAATTAATGATCAGGAACGAAAGGCCTGTACATCACCCGATTTGCGCAGCATCTTATTCACTTCGTCGAGATGGAGCTCTTCGCCCACGATCATCTCCCTGGCAAATTCTTCCAACAAGACGGATTTACCCTCCGCCAGCTTCAGTAGTTCGTAATAGGAGGCGACAGCGGCCTTCTCATGCTCCAGGCTCTCCCGCAGAATATCGCCGATATCGTGTTTTTCGGTTTCGAGCAGGGTCCCGATTTTCAGCGAAGGATGCCCGCCCAGCAGCGTCACGAGTTCGCCGGCCTTGTGCGCATGTGCCAGACTCTCATCCGCATTGCCCTTCAACCACGAGACGATCGGAATCCGGTTGTATCCATAGATCATCAGCGCATAATGCGTGTATCGCACAACACCGGCCAGCTCGAGCTCCATGATCCGGTTGAGAATCGCTACCGCGCGTTGCGTATCCTGTTCGTTCATCATCGATCTCCAATCAGGCAGGAATTCACTGCCTCATAACATGGTCATGGCGCTAACCTAGACGTTGAAACGGAAGTGCATCACGTCGCCGTCGCGCACCACGTATTCCTTCCCTTCCAACCGCATCTTGCCCTTTTCCTTCGCGCCCGCCTCCCCCTTGCAGGCGATATAGTCATCGTAGCCGATGACTTCGGCCCGAATGAATCCCTTTTCGAAGTCACCGTGAATGACGCCCGCGGCCTGCGGCGCGGTGTCGCCGATGTGAATCGTCCAGGCGCGCACTTCTTTGACGCCGGCCGTGAAGTACGTCTGCAGCCCGAGCAATTGATAGGCCGCACGGATGAGCCGGTTCAACCCCGGCTCCTTCATCCCGATATCGGCCAGAAATTCCTGTTTTTCCTCGTCGGAGAGCACGGCGATCTCCGATTCCAAGGCTGCGCAAATCGCCACGACCGGCGCACCTTCCTGGGCCGCGTAGTCTTCCACACGCGTCAGGAGCGGATTGTTGGCAAACCCTTTTTCCGACACGTTGGCCACATACATCACCGGTTTCATCGTCAGCAGGCACAGCGGTTTCAGCAGTGCCCGTTGCGCCGGATCCAACTTCATCGTCCGCGCCGGTTTGCCTTCGTTCAGACAAGCCGCGACCTGCACGAGCAGCTCGCCCAGCTTGGCGGCATCCTTGTCGCCCGAACGGATGAGTTTCACATTCCGCTCTTGCGCCTTTTCCACGGTTGTGAGGTCGGCCAGCGCGAGCTCAGTGACGATGGTGGCGATGTCAGAAATCGGATCGACTCTTCCCGCCACATGGACCACGTTATCGTCCTCAAAGCAGCGCACCACGTTCACGATCCCGTCGGTCTCACGAATATTGGCGAGGAACTGATTTCCCAACCCTTCGCCCTTGGAAGCCCCTGCCACCAATCCCGCGATATCCACGAACTCGGTCGTGGCGTACTGCATCCGCTGCGGCTTGACGATATCGGCCAGCGCCTGCATCCGCGCATCCGGCACCTCAACGATCCCGATATTCGGCTCGATCGTGCAGAACGGATAATTCTCCGCGGCGATCCCCGATTTGGTCAGCGCATTAAAGAGGGTGGACTTGCCCACATTCGGCAGTCCCACGATTCCACATTTCACACTCATGACGATCCCTTCCTGGTCATGGCCCTGTTGATTCGGCCCGCCGTTCCCATATCTCTACTGCTGAAGGGGCAGCGTCAACCGAAGAGGCGCATTCTACGTGTTCAAGGCTGGTGCGGTCCACTCCCCTGCACTCGGGGCAGAAATGGACGAGCCTCAACTGCACGTTCACATTCTCAATGATCAGTAGATGGATACGGAGAAGACCTTGGAGGCAGCTGACGGACGGCCGATGAATGGAGCACAGATCACGGGCATGAACCATATGGCCCATGCCCGTGATAGATGGAGTCAACTTGCCGATTGTGCAGTCGGCGGATTATCCCCTTCCTTCCGATGAACCAACCGACGCGGGCATAGGCGGCACCACTGCCTCGGGATTGCGAAACAAAGCCCCGGACGCCTGGATGATCCAGTGGATCATTTTGGTATCGTTCTGCTGAATATGAAACCCGGTTGTGGCCATCAGGCCATAGGCGTGCCGGGATAAGGCATACCGGCTGAACTTGCGCGTCGTCGACTCCTGTTTCCAGGTCGCACCAATGACTCGAAACCCTTCCCCTTGCATGATGTCCATCGACGGAAAACTTCCCTGCTCATCGCCATAGTGCCAATCACACATCACAATATCCCGTGGAAGCTGCTGGCGTAGCGCTTTGCCGTATCCCGCCGCGATGCCATGGAGATGCCTGGCCTGCGCGCCGGGGAATTCCGCCGGGCTCAACACCATGTCCGCCCACATCCAGGTCTCCACCCCTTTCTTGCCGAGGTAATCATGCACCCGCACCACATCCCGCAGAAAAAGGTCCGACGGGATCATCACTTCACCCAGCTTCAACCATTTCGACACCTGACCGACGGTCCAACCGAAAGCTTCGTCGTGGCCGATATGGATCGCCCGCGGATGCACCGCCTCGATCAGTTCGTCGAGAAACGGAAATACCACCGCATACGTCGCATCTTTCCGCGGATCATAGGACACGGTATTGAACATCAAGCCCGGATATTGGCGCTGAAAGAATTGTTCCTGGTGCGTGAGCAGCTTGACCTCTGGAATGACTTCCAAACCATGGGCACGGGCATATTCGGCCCAGGACAGGAACTCCGCTTTCGTCCAGGCTGTTTTCACGGGTATCCAGGGGGCATGGTCGAACTGCACACCGTCGGTCAGCAGCACCTGCACCGCGGTAAACCCTGCAGCCTGGGCTTCATTCACAAATCCGCGCGCGCGTTCCGTCGACACAGTCCCTGTCAGGACGAACTGCATGATTCGCAGGGCTTCTGCCGCAGGAACCGACGACGGCTCTGCCGCCGCACCGACTTCCCATAAACCGGCCCACATCACGACCATCGCACACAACAACATCCCGGCACGGCCCATGTGCGTCTCTCCATCACAATGGTTCGGTCAGTTGCTTTCCAGGACGGCCGGCCTTGGACCGGCGCCCTTTCCTCGCCTTCGAAGGCAGTCGTTCTCGCTCATCACAGCAACGCAGGAATACGTAGACAAAAAATCAGGCGGGCAAAATACACCGAGCCATGCATCACGTCAAGAATTCAGGACAGGGAAAAGCCGTCGGCACAGAGATTTTCCTCACGATGTAGATCAACGTAGGACAACGCAATGGAATCCAACTACAGGAATGGCCGATTTGACCGCCTCAGGGTATGGGGACCCGCCGCTATCGGAGATCGCGTTGGCAGCACAGGCGAGAGCAACACGAGTGGAACGGTACTGTGCACCGCTCTACACCGGCGAGGAAAAGTGAAGAGGATTCCCTACCTGTCATCCTGATGTACGCTCGCCGGAATGAGCAAATCGCTTGGGATCCGTTCCGGTTCACCATACACTGACGGCATGAACAGACAGGCTTGAGGAGAGGAGCACCTATGGATAGATCACAAGCCGGCACCGTCCGATCGATGTCTTTTGCGTGTGTGGGTCTGACCCTGGTGTCGCTGTTGACCGGAGCGCTACCGGCGGCAGCACTGGAAAGCAGTGCTCGTACAATCGTCTCCCAATCGAACAGTCATGTGGGACTCTCCATCGATCTCGCCGGCTTCACCATTGAACGCGATCAACTCAAACCCAACGGGCGCCGCTACCTCATGGCCTCCCATCCAGGCACAGGCATCAAGGTCGCCATCGCGTTGGAGCAGGGGGCCGGACAGGCTTCGATCGCCGGATGCATCGAGCATTTGCAACACGTGCAGAAAGGATCAGCGGTGAGCCGAGGAAAAGACGTCACTCTTTCGACTGCACACGAGATGCCGACGCTCGAATACACGCTCCCCCGCTTTCAGGGTGTTCGTCTCGATCAAAAGAGTTTGTACGCCTGCATGGCCGAAGGGAACGTCTATGCCAACATCCATGTCTCAAAGGTCCGGTATACCGATGCCGACGCCTCCCGCTTTCGGCAGCTGCTGACCACCCTGCGCTTGCAATCCGGCCCATCGCCACGGATGACGGCTCACCAATCGAACAGCGCCGCGCCGCTGTTTTCCGTGGACACCGTGCGATACGAGCAGAAGAACGAGGCGAGAACCATTGCGCCGTAAGTGAGACGCCGCTTACCGGGGCGCCGTGAGGGCATCCTGAGCCGTGTGACCGCTCAGGGATTTTTCCTGAATGTTGTGATGGATCTCCAGAGCAATGACATGCGCCAGTTGATCCGCTGATAGGGCTCCCATCGGCAGCCCCTGCGTCTCCCGATAAAAGGGGTCATCTGCAGCAGCGAGGCGGTGGACATTGACCAGAATCGCCGCCGGTTGTATGCGCCGCTCCCGTTTTCCCACCACCACAGACTTTTCCTCGGACAACACCCTCGTGCGGGTCGACCAGTCGCGTTGATCGATTTTCACATAGGCGACATTCCAGACTTTGCCATTGAGAAGATTGCGGACCGCCTTCGGGGTTCGCTCCAGAAAAGACGGGTCACGCACGATCTTCTGCAGCGCTTCACGAATGCGGATGTCATACAACTTCGTGGTTGAATCCGCATGAGTCGGCGGTAGCGGCGCGGAATGGCCGACTTCGTACCAGGGTTGTCCGTCGAGGCTCCTCTGATCGTCTACCGTTCGCAGATAGGTGTCGAAGAGTTGTTGGAGCAACCGAACCCGTTCTTCGGCAGAGAGACCCGCAATCTCTTCGTCCGTGAGGATGGGGGCCTTCTCCAGGTTTCGTTCCACGGCCACCGCCTTCGCCTTTGGTGCGGTATCGGCCTTGCTCACCCCCCACTGAAACTCTCTGGACAGCACAGGCAGCAGGGAATCCGGATGATTGAGATACCCTCTGTCCTTCAGGGAGGTGGCGCTGATCAGGAGTGTGACACGGCCCGGTTCTTTCGTGCGGGCGACCAAAAACGCAAAGGCTTTCCCCTCGTCATTGACCACGACCGGTTCGATTACGACCTGCTTGAGCGCCTGTTTCGTGAGGCTCTCCTCAAAACGCGGATAGTCGGCACGATGCTGCAGCATAATGATGAAGGTGTCGATGACTGTCTGGACAGCCGCATCGAGATCGGCATCATCCAGTCCGCTGACATCGGCTACTGCACCTGTGCTCAGAAAGACTTTAAAAGGTGCACCCGGGATTTCTCGACCCTGGCCGAGGACACCGGGCACTTCCGCGTCTGCATGGGGTTGATGATCGCGGTGATTCGCCTGCGCGTCCGGTACAAACAGGAACGCGCACAGGAGCGCACCGGCGCCAAGAACCCAGACCACAGATCGATAACGGTGGGTGAGGAGATCTGCTTGCGCGCGATCTCTTGTGAGCCGGTTCATCATCCGCAATCAGCTCAACCTGTGTATCCGTTCGGATTGTTGTGTTGCCAGCGCCAGGCATCGGTACACATATCATCCAATCCACGGGCAGCCTGCCACCCTAACGCTTTGAGGGCATACCCTGGATCGGCGTAACAGGAGGCGACATCGCCGGGACGGCGCTGCGCAATCTTGTAGGGAACCGCCTTCCCGCTGGCTTTCTCAAACGCCCGGACAATCTCCAGCACGCTGTACCCGTTCCCAGTGCCGAGATTGACCGTCAGACATTCCTTCGGGCGGTCCCATCCATCCAGCGCCTTCAGCGCTTTGAGATGCCCGAGCGCCAAATCCACCACATGGATGTAATCGCGCACGCCCGTTCCGTCCGGGGTCGAATAATCGTTGCCCCACACATTCAGATGGTCGCGCCGGCCGACCGCCACCTGCGCCACAAACGGGAGAAGGTTATTCGGCATGCCTTGCGGATCCTCTCCAATCAGGCCGCTGGCATGCGCCCCGACCGGGTTGAAATACCGCAGGATGCCGATCCGCCAGGAGTGATGGCTACGCTGCAGATCGCGCAGGATCTCTTCCACCATCAATTTCGTACGGCCATAGGGATTGGTCGCGGACAGCGGATGATCTTCGGTCAACGGCAAGCGTTGCGGGTCTCCATAGACGGTGGCCGACGAACTGAAGACGAGTGTCGTGACGCCGCACTCCCCCATCGCCTCGAGAAGACGCAACGATCCCACCACGTTGTTGTCGTAATAGGACAGCGGCTTTTCGACCGATTCACCCACCGCTTTCAACCCGGCAAAGTGGATGACCGAGGTGGCGCCGCTCTCCCGAAGCGCCGCAACGAGAGCCGCCCGATCCCGAATGTCGCCCCGTATCAGACGAAGAGATTTTCCCGTGATGCGTTGCACACGCGCCAGGGCTTCAGGATGGCTATTGGAAAAGTTGTCGAACACGGTCACTGCCGAGCCGGCATTGAGCAGTTCCACACAGGTATGTGAACCGATATACCCGGCGCCCCCCGTCACCAAGATCATGCGCATCGCCTCCGCTGGGATGAGATGAGAACACCTGCCTCTACCGGCCTACGATACACCGCCTCGAAGGCTCGCACAATGGCACGGCCGGAATCACATGGCCTTCCTTATTTCAATCTAGCCGTTTCCTATCGCACTCCGTTACACTTCGAACACGCAGGGATACCCATGCAGCACCAACACAACACCAACTATTACGCCATCCTGGAATTGTCTGCTGACGCGACGGAGGCTGATATTAAACGCGCCTGGCATGAACAGATGCAGATCTGGCATCCCGACCGCTTCCTACATTCATCCACCCTGCACAAGAAGGCCGAAGCTCGCACGCAGTTGATCAATCAGGCCTATCAAACACTCAGCGATCCCACGGCGCGTGCCCGCTACGATAGCGGAAGGCAACATTCCTCCGCACCGCCGCCTCCCCCGCGACCTTCACCGCCAACGCGTCCCCAACCGGTGACACGCCCGCGCCAGGAGTTACGCGGACCGCAAACGATGCTGAACGTCACCCGGTTCAGTCATCCCAAAATCATGGTCCCTGCCATTCATCTTCTGGTCGATGTGCACGAAACCCAACCCTACGCATTCAAAGGACTCATTCGGATCGCCGGAACCCGCACGCAGGCCCTGCCGGCTGGAGACTACGCCATCGCCGAGGCACCCGGCATCTTTTGTGTCGAACGCCGGCGCGCCGAGGAGTTCAATACAATTGTCTCGAATCCGTCCGACAATCGCCCGCGTTTCCTTCGCGACCTCGAGCCGCTTCTCGCGATCCCCCATCGTTTTCTCGTCATCGAAGGCGCCCTGCATTCTCATCGCGGTGGGGGCCGGCTCGAACAGTATCATCGCAATGGCTTGATCGACTTTCTCGATTCCATTACCGCGCGATTCGGGATTCAGATTGTGCAGGCAGAGAGCCGCGAAGACGCGGAGGAGAGAGTCGCAAACCTGGCCGCCATCCATTACGCCTACCACCTCGCCGAACAAGAAGGCCTCGGCCGATGCCTCACGGAGAACGATGCCTGACAGACTGCTAAATCTCCCTGCTTAGGGCTGTCCCTCGCTGTCACCGGCAATCGATCCTTCTCTTGGAGAGAGGCATACCCCGTGATAGCATTTCATTCCTATGCCGCTCTCAACCACCGTGCACGATCTCCGCACCCTGATTCGCTCCTCTCATCCACTCATTGTGATCGAGACCGTGGAAGAAGACCGGGTGATGACGTTGCTG
>CAADGJ010000171.1 GCA_900696505.1 uncultured Nitrosospira sp. | reverse complement strand
TCTGTTTCATTCTATTCATCCCGGGTGTTTCCTTCCCCCTGTATGCATCAGGGTAATACTGTACATACCATGCGTATCCCATGTGCTCAAGGCTGCGATCAAATTTTGCTCATTTCCACCACTCTGGCTTGATCACTCCAGACCAAGAGCGATCTCGCCACACGGCGGAATGTCCCTTCTAAGTAATTGAGAAATCTCTCATCAACTCAATATCTCAAGGTCACGCGGTCCCAACCGATAAAGAATCGGCAGGAAAGATCTGCGCCGATATTCCGGCACGCCAGGATTTTGCACGAGGCAGGAGTTCCTCTCGCAACCCGGCGAAGGCTGCCACATCCAATTGGGAGAGACCTGTTGATGATGCCATCTTCAGACAATAAACACGCAGGGGGCGAGGCTCAGAATCCCTCTCACTCGTCTCCTCTGAACATCCTGCTCGTGGAGGATATGGAAGATAATCGCGTCCTGGTTTCCCTCTTACTGAAGGCGTTTCCGTATCGCCTGGATCTGGCCGAACACGGTGCGGCAGGCGTCGAGAAGTTTCAATCCGGCCGGTACGACCTCGTCCTCATGGATATTCAGATGCCGGTCATGGATGGCTACGCCGCGATTCGCCTCATGAGGCAATGGGAAAAGGAGCAGCAGCGGAGCGAGACGCCCATTCTCGCCCTGACCGGCAATACCCATGACCAAGACATCGGGAAGGCCCAGGCCGCCGGATTTACCGCCCATGTGATGAAACCGCTGAAGAAGGTCACGCTGCTGGAAGCCATTCAACGCTATGCGGCCCCCTTCTCACGCAAGGAATCTGCCGCATGAGCGACATGACACCTGTCACGTCCAGCTGCGGTGCCGGACCGATCGTAGTCCTGGTCGACTCTGCGTTTGAACCACTGATTCCGAAATTCATGGCCAACCGGAACAAAGAACTCGCGACGATGACGGAGGCCCTTGCGACAAGCGACTTTGCGACCATCAGGCAACTGGCTCATGGCATGAAGGGTGTCAGCGGCAGTTATGGGTTTCACGCCATGACGACCATCGCCGGTCGAATGGAGGAGGCGGCCAAGGTCGCCAACGGAACATCCATTCGCCAGGACTTGCTCGAACTGGCCTCGTACCTCACCAGAGTTGAGATCACGTACGAATGACGAGGCCCCATGTGCTCGCGTATCTGGTCGGTGGCAGGCTCAATGACTCTACGCTGCCCATGCAGCACGGTGGTCGGCCCGGGGAGTGAGAAAATCAAGAAGTATGCATGTGTTTGTAAGAATCCGTGCTACAAAAGAATGAACTCGTCCGGATCAGGACAATCTGAATATTCAGGCCCCTCACTCATCGATACCTAAGGAGCGATGTATGGATAACCCCGAAACACCCAAACTCAGGGTTCTCATGGTTGAAGATGAGGAAGACACGGCGAGCCTCTTGAAGTTTCTGCTGGAGCGGGCCAACTATCAGGTTGTTCATGCCAAAGACGGCCGGCAGGCGCAGGAGCTCGTCAATACCATCGCGCCTCCGGACATTGTGCTATTGGACGTCATGCTGCCGTTCTTGAGCGGATTACAGGTACTCACCGTGATCAGAAAGCGCGAGGGCTGGAAAAAGGTCCCGATCGTCATGTTGACGGCCGACGGGAGCGAGCATGATATCAAGCGCGCCTTGGAGAGCGGTGCAAACGATTATATGATCAAGCCGTTCAACCCGCGCGAACTGACGAGTCGGCTGAAGCGCTTTGTCGCGCATGCGGCCTGAGCGAGCGCCGAGAGGAATGGCGTGCTGGGCCTCGACCAGTCAGACCTGACGCTCCGCATCGGCACCATCGCGGCCATTTCCATCTATTCCTCAGTATTGCTGCTCCTGCTTGGCATTCTCCTGCTTCGATATATACGCAACAACAAAGACCGGCGTCGACGCGCCGTCACGGAAATCTGGCGGCCGATACTGGCAGAATGTGTGGTCGAAGTGCCTGAGACGCTTCCTCCACTCACCACCCGCGACCACCTCGTCCTGCTCTATCTCTGGAATCATTGCTACGAGTCTATTCGTGGAGACGCCCGGGAAAATCTGAAAGAGCTTGCCCGGCGAACCGGCACTGATCGGTTCGCGAAGGAACTCCTCCACGCCCGGCTGCTCCGCCGCCGGCTGCTCGCGATCGTGACGCTCGGCCACCTTCAAGAACGATCCATCTGGAACGAGCTCGCCGCCGCGCTCCAGGCCGATAACGCGTTTGTCTCTCTCGTCGCAGCCAAAGCGCTGCTGCATATCGATGCGAAAGCCGCCGTCCCTCTGATCATTCCGGTGATCAGCCAGCGAAAGGATTGGTCTCCGCTCAAAGTCGTGGCGATCTTCGAACCGGCTGGTGCGGACATCGCCGCTGAGGCCATCGCGAAGGCTGCGTGCCTTGCCAGCCCGGAAATCGGCTCGCGGTTGATTCGCCACCTGGCAGCCACTCAAAGCCAGCATGCCTTGCCGCCGTTACGGGACATGCTGCAGAAAGGGACGCCGTCCGATGATCTGCTGGCAGCCTGCCTCTTCCTGTTTGGAGAATGCAGTGATCCTCGAGATATCGTGACGATCCGGACGCACCTGTCGCATCCAACCTGGTATGTGCGACTCCAAGCGGCGTCGGCATTGGGGAAGGTGGGGATTGAGGAAGATGAAGCACGACTCATCGCCCTGTTGGATGATGAGCATTGGTGGGTGCGCTACCGGGCCGCTGAAGCGTTGTCGAATCTCCCCTGGATGACCACGGAGCGTCTGACCCGCGTGCACAACACACTCACCACCGTCGAGTCACAGGAACACTTGGTTCCTTTTATGGCTCAATCGAATGCGAAGGCTCAGCATCCGGCTCGTAT
>CAADGJ010000170.1 GCA_900696505.1 uncultured Nitrosospira sp. | reverse complement strand
GGGCAAGAGACGCTCGCCGCCGAGTTTGACCGCCAGGCGCTCGCGAAGGAAGGCGGACAGCGCGGCAAGGTCATGACCGATCTCCTCGTCGCCAGGGCAACTCTCACCACGCGCCTCGCCGCGCAATGGAATGACGCCCTGAAGTCGCTGCCGGCCGCCGCCGTGGTTGACGGGCTGGCCCTGCATCGTCGATGGACGGCGAGCCAGCAACGCCAGGCACCGCAAACGCCCTGGGATGTCACCACCGTGCCGTTCGGTAACGCCACCTTGGGATTTCCGCCAGTCGGCAGCCCCGACTTTACGGCGCTGGTGGACGTATTGAAGGCACTCGACGATCTGGTCGACTCCGTGGGAGACAGCGTCGTAGCCGAGAGTGTCTACCAGCTCGTTCAAGGCAATCCGCTCCGCTCCGGTGCCACGTTGGATGCCATCGCCGCGGGTGAAGTGCCGCCGCCGGAGTTGGAGGTGATCCGGACGCCGAGAAGCGGCATTGGACTGACGCATCGCCTCTGCGCACTGTTTCCGGCGACTGACGGGACGGCGCCCTCCGGCTGGCCTACGATCGCCCCGTCCGCACGCGCCCTGGCCGAACCGATTCTCAACGCCTGGGTGGCCACACTCCTGCCGAACCCGGCACAGGTCCGTTGTAAGGCGGACTACATGAACCAGGAAACCGGACAGATCTATCAGACAGTCGAGAGCGCGCTGACTGCGCTCGGATTGGCGCCGCTGGATGCCGTCTACCTCGCCGAAGGCAACAGCCGCGCACAGCAGGCGGAACTGGAACAACGGTGGCGGTTCGCGCTGCAGCAGACCCGTCCTACGGCGGTGCCGGCGGATGCGGTCATTCGATTGCAATTCGGCCGCGACAATGGCTGGGGCGCGGAAATCGTCAGCGTGACGGAATGGTGCGAGGTCGCAACCACAGTGCGCCGGCTGCTCAGCAACGCCCGATCACTCGATGGCCGCGACCTGTCGTTACCCGAATCGGCCGCTGAATCCGGCCTCGACCATGAAGAGTTCGCCGGCCGTGCCACACGCGCATTGCAAGCCCTGACCGAGGCACAACGTCTGCTGACCGGCCTTCTCCCCCCGCCGCCGTCAGATGAACTGACTGCCGACCTCGACAACGTGCGCCACGGGCTGTTCGGTCTGGCACGTTTCGGCATACCGAGCGCGGTGCCGATGGACATCGGGGGCACGGGAACGGAAGCGCGGTCGGTGCTGCTGACTCAATCACGGTCGGTGCTCCTCGAGGCACAACGGCGACTCAGCCGCGTGGCCGCATCGGAGCAGGACTTTGCGAGGGCGAATGCCACGCCGGAAGAGCGGCGCGATCACGACCTCGCGCGATTCCGCATCATCTTCGGTCAGGATTTCCTGGCGCTCCCTCGCGTGACCGCGACCAACGCCGCGCAACTGAACGAGACGTTCGCCGCCAGCCTTTCGCTCCAGGGGCAAGATCCCCTCGCCGCCGTCACGTGGTTCCAGCGGGCTGCGTATGTCAGGCCCGGCGCAACACGCCTGAACGAAGCCCTGCTCTATGGCGAAACCGTCGGGAGCGCGGCCCTCCGATTCCAGGTGGGACAACTTCCCTTTCAGGCCCAGGATCGCTGGGTGGCTCTGCCGCCGAAACCTGACCAGCCCTTCCCACGCGGGCGCGTTTCGCTCGTGGCGCAGATGTCGTCGGCACAACCGCTTCGCTTCGATCAACCGTTCGCCGGCCTCTTGATCGACGAATGGGGTGAGACGGTGCCGAGTTCCAGCGAAACGACGGCAGTGGCCTTTCATTATGATCAGCCCAACAATGCGCCTCCCCAGGCGCTGCTCCTCGCCGTGCCGTCCGACCGGCGTGCAACCTGGGACCTCAACAGCCTGGAAGCCGTCCTGCAAGAGACGATGGACTTGGCCAGACTCCGTGCCGTTGCGCCAGACAGCGGCGACGAATTGATCTGGGTGGAGGACCAACTGCCGGAAGGCGCTGCTCCCTTGGGGGACGGTGAGAACTGGACCTGGATTCGCTTGAAACCGGAACCGCTGTCCGGCACGCGCGCCCATCAATCGGTTGTTGCCGCCGGCATGCACCAGCATTTTTTCCAGGGCGCCAAGAGCCCGCTGTTCGTCAATGTGGGGGACCGCCTGTTCGCACATATCTACCTCGATCCCGCGCGTATGCCTCGACAAGTCATGTTGCAGTGGCATGACGGCAGTTGGGAGCATCGCGCCTACTGGGGCGAAAACCTCATTCCCTGGGGCACGGACAATACCGTCAGCCGGCAATACATGGGCCCGTTGCCCCCGCCCGGCCGATGGGTTCGGCTTGAAGTACCGGCCGCAGCCGTGGGCGTTGAAGGACGGATCGTCGGCGGCATGGCCTTTACGCTGTTCGACGGGATGGCCACGTGGGATCGCGCCGGCAAGCGCGCAGTACAACCGGTGGGCTCCGGTGAACAGGATCCCTCGGCACCGGCGCTGCTGTTTACCGGCGGTACCCTCGACTTCACCGGCGTGATCGATCCAGCGATAGGAGCATAGGCATGGCCTCCCGAATCAGACTCGACCTCAGCACTCAGAACCCCGACTTGCAGGACGGATTGCAGGCACGCATCCACGACCCGCTCTGGATGCTGGGCCGTCAATGGCAGTTCGGCGAATTCAACGGAGCCGACGCCGGTTCACCCGCCGCCGCGCAGGTGATCGTGGACACTGCCGCCGTCACCCGCTATCAACCGGGGCCGCGCGCCGGCACGCTTCCGGCCAGGCCCTATGCCACCAACAACCTGGCGCTGGAGACGCTGGTGGAAGCGGAGTCAGTCGTAGATGGCTCACGACCGAATTGGCGCCTCGCAGCTGAATCCGGACGGCACCTGCTCCGCCTGCTGGAAACGGCCAGGCTCGGCCCCTCACGCGCCCAGTGGTTGGGAAGCGCCTACGCATTGGCCGCCCCTACCACAGAGCAGGCCAAGCAGATCGACGCCGCGAGCCTCTCGTTCATCCGCGTCCTGACAGGCCGCACCTTTGATGGGCTACGCTTCGCCTCTCGAGTTCGCAGCCTGCAGGCGGCCAACCAATTAAATGACGTATTTCTGGACGCGCCGTTGAACCAGGTGCCGGACGTGGATCGCGCCAAGCTGCTCGGCATCATCACCACCTGGCTGACATGGGTGGAGAGTCTCTTTCAACAGGGCAGCGCCCCCTCGGCCTGGATTCCGGAACGGATGGAATACGCCCTGAGTGTCTCTGCCAGGACGGCCTCGAGCGAAGTGGTGTTGACTGCGCCCGAGTACCTCGATGGACGACTGGACTGGTTTTCATTCACGACCAGTTCAGGCAATGGTCTGGGCACCACGGAAAGCCGCACCACCCTCACGGAAGCGTTTCTACCCGCCCCGGTCTCCTTTCGCGGCATGCCCTCCGCGCGCTTGTGGGAATTCGAAGACGGCGCCGTGAACTTCGCGAGCGTCCAGGCCGCGCCGCAGGACCTGGCCCGCCTGCTGCTCGTGAAGTTCGCACTGGAGTACAGCAACGATTGGTTCCTGCTCCCGCTCGACCTTGCCGTCGGCACACTCTCACAGATCCGCGCGCTCGTCGTGACCAACACATTTGGCGAACGCTTCCTCATCCCCCACGCGAGCGAGGTGGATGGACCGGCCTCGCCCTGGCGCATGTTCAGCCTCACGAACGATACGCAGAAGTTATTTTTCCTGCCGCCGGTATTGGGCCCGATGTTGGAGAGTCAGCCGATAGAAGACCTGTCGTTGCTGCGAGACGAAATGGCCAACGTGGCATGGGCGGTCGAGCGCGTCGTCGAAAGCGCCGCCGGTCGGCCGCTCGACCGTCATGAGGCTTACCATGAGACGCTGGCGGAACAGCCTCCCTCCCCCACCGCTGACGCTGACGGCGCACCGTTAGTCTACCGCCTCGGCACCACGGTGCCGGACTATTGGATTCCACTGCTCCCGGTAAAAGACGGCACCACCCTGAGGCTCAAACGCGGCGTGCTTCCGGCATTCGGCGAGGGCGGCATTCAAGGTCTGCAACTTCCGAAGGGGCGTCTACTCGAACCGAACCGCGAGTTGCTGCTGTATGAGGAAGAGGTGCCTCGCGAAGGAGCTCGCGTCACGAGAAGCTATCAATACGCGCGCTGGATCGACGGCACGACCCATCTCTGGATCGGCCGCCGCAAAGACCCAGGCCGGGGCGAAGGCTCGAGCGGGCTGGAGTTCGATGTGGCGGAGAACAGAGAGGAAGGGAATTCGTAGTCGCCATTGACTCAAAATCAGTTGGCGGTTTAGACCGAGGGATGAGTTTAGAGTGATGCCACCCCGCCACCGGTGCTGATCGATCAAATCTCCTCCGTGCCTTCACCCGCCTCCAAAGACCCCGCGTAGGAAGAACGCTGACAGCTGAAACCCTACACTCCTATGGATTTCCCCAGGCTCCCTACCCGAGTCCAACCTACAGACATTTCAAAAATCACTGCTACTTTTACAAGATGATGACGTTCGACCGCAGGCTCGTCGCGCCGGTACCCTCCGGCATCATCGTGAACCTGCGGGCGAGCCATGACGTCTGTGGATGATGGTCAGGACTGCGACGTCTGCATCACCGATTGGTTACGACTTCCGACTGGGTCCTGTGTCAGCTGAGCCGTAGACCGAATGAAGGAGCAAGAAGTCTCATGACAAACTTAACCTCGACACTGAGACTGCAACATTTGTTCATCTCGAACTTGTTGGAAGCCGCGCAGTGGATCGGCGTGGAAAAAGTCGAAGCGCAACGAAAACTGAGAGCGGCGAAAATACACCTTTTGGCGCACTTCAAATTAGAAGACACGCTCCTGTATCCCGTCTTATTCGAAGCCGCCGAAAAGAATACGGAGTTGAAGTACACGCTGCAATTTCTTGAGAAAGACATGGCAGGCGTCTCGAAGGAGGTGATGAGCTTTTTTGAGCAGTTCCACATCAGTGGCACACAGCATCACACGACACAGGACATTGGCAACATCCTCTTTCTGTTGCAAACACGCATCCGTCGAGAGGAAGACACGCTGTTCGCGGAATTCGACAAACTGAAGGCTGCGGCCCGCACTATCGTTGCTGTACAGATCCCTGATTCCCGATCTTCCATTTTGGCTTCCTCTCACTCAATCCATCCCATGTGAACGACGGCCTCCACGATGCAGTCCAAGCCCGCGCTCACATGCTCGACGACCGACGCATCAGCAGATCAACGCGTGCCGGAATCAGAGATAGACGGAGAGAGGGAGGCACGATGCCAGACCTGACGAAGAACGAGGCCATCATTGCGGCACTGGAATCAGCCGGCTATCAGGAGATCAGGCTGACAGTCGTCCCCAAACGCTTTCTGTTTAGCGATGGGCGCTGTCACACAGAGCTGGAATTCTCCAGGAACTATTTTGACGATACCACGCTCATCGCGCTGCAAGGCCAGATGGGAGAGCACATCCTCCCGGCCATCAAGCAGCAGCCGGGAAAGAAGGTGTATGTGGACGCCCGCGGAATTAGTATCATTCCTTCCACGCACGGCCGGACGGACAAACACTAGTAGCTCCTCCCATCCTTTCCGCTCCGCAGCGGATCCCCCCACTCCAGCTAACCTGTGATGCCGGCAGGATCCAGCCGAGCCTCTCTCCCCTTTTCCTATTTCGATGGTGCAGGGCAGCATGCGCGGGACACTCCTAGTTTGCTGCAGGCCGACTGGGTGCTACGGTCAACTCATACATTCACAAAGGAGACTCGGCATGCTGCCAGAAATGCTCCTCTTCGCCACGATTCATGGGACACAGGCTCTGCCCGTATCCGACAAGGTACCCTACGAATCAGCAGAAGCCTCGGCAAAACTCTTCTCAGAGGATGAGATTCGAGTCGTCAAAGGCATCATACTGGATACCACCGCTGTCAGATTGAAAGATGGGGTGGAGTTTATGCAGATGGAAGTAGAAACCGAACGTGGTCCAGTCCGGGTGCATCTGGGACCGACTTGGTACATGAATGAATATCACGAACGTTTTGACGTGAATAAAGGTCGACTCGTGACGGCCGTCTGTAGTCCGGCTCTGGTAGACGGCAGACACGTATTAGTGGCCGCCGAGCTGGCGAATGCAGACGGTCAGCAACGCATGCGTCTTCGGCACCCAGACGGCACGCCGGCTTGGGTCGGCGGCGAACACGTCAAGTGACGGATGATCGGTCGCAGTCAGCAGTCTCGCCTCAAGGAGCCCCATGGATGAAGTACGTGGACTCCAATTCACTGCGCGTCGTCTTGCCACACAGTTGGACCTGCTGATTCAGGCCCTCGAAGACGCGAAGCCTTCCCAGGAGATTCAGGAGTTGTGCCGAGAGGGTCGGGTGGTACTGGATTATGCCACTACCGTTCTGGGAGGAGATGAATGAGACTCAGAGGGACATTCCACGGCTTGGAAGCATGACGTCTGGATCGTACGTGTTTGACACTCTCGTCGTGGAGGGATATCGTGATCGTATGTTCGCTCGTCTCTTCTCAATACTGTCGCTCGCCACCCTGGTACTCCTGTTCAAGCGACTTGTGACGCGTCGACCGCCCTCTCGCCCGTACCGCAAGGCTGAATCCAAGTGGCCTAGTCGACGCTACCGCGAACCTTCCTGAATTCTGCTGCGGTACCTGCAAAGACTCTTTCTTACGACTGTGCTTTACCCCTGCAATCGACTCCACAGCTTCTCGAGCGTTTTCACGAATGCTTTACACTCCTGGTCGCTCAGGTCTGAAAACAGTTCGGCGACTTGCTCTTTATATTCCGTACAGCGGGGCGAGAGCTCTCTCATAACTTTGTCCGAGAGCTCGATCACCGTGGCCCGGCGATCCGTGGGATGTCGTCTCCGCACCACCAATCCATCGTTTTCCAGCGAATCGACGAGCGCCGTGACGTTCGTCGCCGTCACGCCGAGCTCCTTTTTCAGCTCGCTCATGATCCTGGGGCCGCGCTCATGAATGGAGCCGAGGATGCGCAACCGCTGAGGCGATAACCCCTTCTCCACCAGCAACGACTCCGACCACCGCTGATAGGCAGGAGCAAAGCTCCACAAAAGCTCAACCAACCGGTGCCGGGGCAACGTCGAGATACAGGGAGAGACGCATGTCGTCTCCTTGGGCTTCATTCGCCTGGCAACGTTGACACGTTTCATCGTACAGATACGGTACTTCAAGAACGCGACACCTTTCAATCATAAATTATTCATAGGTGCATCATTCATATATTGACTATGTTTCACACCGTGCCGGATACTGCACGACAGGGGTGAGGAAGAACCCCGGACTCTTGCACTGACGTCATCGTTCACCATCGATCATCCAACAGGTACACCATGCGCACGATCCGATATACATCCTGGCTGCTGGCAGTGCTTCTGACCGCAGCCGGCTGCAACAACGAACAGGCCAGCAGCGGCGGCCAGGCGCCACCGCCGCCTGAGGTCGGCGTCGCGCAAGTGATTTCGAAACCGGTCCAACAATGGGACGAATATACGGGCCGCATCAGCGCGATCGACACGGTGGAATTACGCCCCCGCGCCAGCGGCTACGTGCAGCGAGTGGCATACAAGGAAGGCCAGGATGTCAAACAGGGCGACTTGATGTTCCTGATCGACCCCCGTCCCTACCGCGCCGCACTGGAAAACGCCCAGGCGCAGCTGGCACGCGCGCGTGTGGCGCAGCAGTTGGAAACCATCCGCAACAAGCGCGCCCAGGCTTTGATCGACGATAACGCGATCTCGCACGAAGAACTCGACTTGCGGCGCGCAGCGCAGGCGCAAAGCGCGGCGGATGTCCATGCCGCCGAAGCTGCGGTGGCGACCGCCAAGCTCAACCTGTCGTTCACGGAGGTCCGCGCCCCGGTCTCCGGGCGGGCGAGCCGGGCGTTGGTGACCGTCGGCAACCTGGCGACCGCTGACGATACCCTGCTCACGACGGTGGTGTCGCAAGACCCGATGTACGTCTATTTTGATGCCGACGAAAACAGTTACCTGCGCTACAAGGAACAGGAACGTAAGAACGAGCGCAGTGCGCAGGACAATGCGGTTCATGTCGGCCTCGCCAACGAAACCGGCTACCCGCATAGCGGCCGGGTCGATTTTCTCGACACGCAGGTAAATCCCACTCTTGGCACTGTGCGGGCACGCGCCGTATTGCCGAATCCCGACCGCATCTTTACCCCCGGCCTGTTCGCTCGCGTGCAGTTCGTCAGCGGCCAAAAGGCCCGGGCCCTCTTGATCGACGACAAGGCCATTCTCACCGATCAGGATCGCAAATATGTTTATGCGGTCGATAAAGACGGGAAAGCCCAACGCAAGGATATCGTGCTAGGCGGTGTGGTCGACGGATTACGCGTCGTGCAATCCGGTCTCGCGCCGGATGACAGGATTGTCGTGGTCGGCCTGCAAAAAGTTTTCTACCCCGGCATGCCGGTGACCCCGGCCGAAGTACCGATGGACAAGCCGTCGGCGCCCCCCGCCCCTCAAGCCATGGCCGGGAAGTAGGGAGCGCCGGCCATGGACTTTTCGAAATTTTTCATCGATCGGCCGATCTTCGCCGCGGTACTGTCCATCGTGATCTTTGCCGCAGGCTTGATCGCCATTCCCATCCTTCCGATCAGCGAATACCCCGAGGTCGTCCCGCCGGCGGTGATCGTGCGCGCCATCTACCCCGGAGCCAATCCCAAGGTGATCGCCGAAACCGTGTCCACGCCGCTGGAGGAACAGATCAACGGCGTCGAGAACATGATGTACATGAAATCGGTCGCCGGCTCCGATGGCGTGTTGCAGATGACGATCACCTTCCGTCCCGGTACCGATCCGGATGCAGCCCAAGTGCAGGTGCAAAACCGGGTCAGTCAGGCGCTTTCACGGCTCCCGTCGGAAGTGGTCAGCCTGGGCGTCACGACACAGAAACAGTCGCCGACCTTCCTGGTGATGGTTCAGCTCCTTTCACCGGATGGCAAATACGACGCGCTCTACCTGCGCAACTACGCCAACATCAAAATAAAAGATGAACTGGCGCGTTTGCCCGGTGTCGGCCAGGTGCAGATTTTCGGTAGCGGCGACTATGCCATGCGTATCTGGCTCAACCCTGACAAGATCGCGTCGCGCGGGATGACCGCCAGCGACGTCGTCGCCGCCGTGCGGGAGCAAAACATTCAGGTCTCGGCCGGGCAGCTCGGCGCGGAACCGATCGCTAAAGACACCGACTTTCTCATTTCCATCAATGCCCAGGGCCGTCTGCGCACGGCCCAGGAGTTTGGCAATGTCGTGCTGAAAATCGGCGCGGGCGGGGAAGTCGTCCGTCTTTCCGACGTGGCGCGCATCGAACTGGGCGCCAACGACTACACGTTGCGCGGACAACTCGACAATCAGGACGCACCGCCCATCGGTATCTTCCAGGCGCCCGGCGCAAACGCGCTGACCGTCCGCGACGCCGTCATTGCCAAAATGGAAGAACTCAAGACACGCTTTCCGCCCGGCCTCACCTACCGCTCGGACTACGACACGACGGTGTTCGTGCGTGATTCAATCCAGGCCGTGGTCCAGACGCTCATGGAAGCGATTCTGCTCGTCGTCCTCGTCGTCATCCTGTTCCTGCAAACCTGGCGTGCCTCGATCATTCCGCTGATCGCCGTGCCGGTGTCGGTGGTCGGCACGTTCGCTGCGCTGTACCTCTTCGGTTTCTCCATCAACACACTCACGCTCTTCGGGCTTGTCCTCGCCATCGGCATCGTGGTGGATGACGCGATCGTGGTGGTGGAAAACGTCGAACGCAATATCGAGGAAGGACGCACCCCACTCCAGGCGGCCCACCAGGCGATGCAGGAAGTGTCGGGCCCGATCGTCGCGATCGCGCTCGTCTTGTGTGCCGTGTTTGTGCCGATGGCCTTTCTGAGCGGCGTCACCGGGCAGTTCTACAAACAGTTCGCCGTGACGATCGCCATTTCGACGGTCATTTCGGCCATCAATTCCCTGACCCTTTCCCCGGCCCTCGCAGCAAAACTGCTCAAAAGCCACGGCACTCCGAAGGACGCCCTTTCGCGCTTGATCGAACGTCTATTCGGCTGGGTGTTCCGGCCGTTCAATCGCTTTTTCAAGGCCAGTTCCAACGGGTATCAAGGCACCGTCTCGCGCACGTTGAAACATCGTGGTTCGGTCTTTGCCGTCTACGCATTGCTCTTGATCGTCACAGGCATGCTCTTCCAGGCGGTACCGCGCGGCTTCATTCCCACCCAGGATAAGTTGTATCTGATGGCCGGAGTGAAACTGCCGGAAGGCGCCTCGCTCGACCGTACGGATGCGGTTTTACGGCAGGTGGTCGCGATCAGCAAGACCGTGGACGGCATCGCCCATGTGGTAGCCATGACCGGCCTGAATCCGTTGCAGTTTACGAACACGCCGAATTACGGCATCGCCTTTCTCATCTTGAAGCCGTTCGACGAGCGCCACCGCAGCGCCAAGGAAATCAGCGAGGAGATGAATCAAAAAATCTCCGCCATCAAGGAAGGCATCACCTTCGTATTGATGCCGCCGCCGATTCTCGGACTCGGCAACGGCGCGGGGTATGGACTCTTCGTCGAAGACCGGGCTGGACTGGGCTTCGGGGCGCTGCAAAATGCGGTCGGCGGCCTGCAGGGAGCCGTCATGCAGACACCGGGTATGGGCTACCCGATCTCCGGTTATCAGGCCAATGTGCCGCAGCTCGACGCCGAGGTGGACCGCGTCAAGACCAAGACACAGGGCATTGCGTTGACGGATCTTTTCGCCACGATGCAGATCTACCTCGGTTCAGCCTATGTGAACGACTTCAACCTGTTCGGCCGCACCTGGCGCGTGTATGCGCAGGCGGACGGCGATTTTCGCGGAAAGGTCGAAGACATTTCCAATCTCAAAACGCGCAATGCCCGCGGCGAGATGGTTCCGATCGGGTCGATGGTGAAGTTCAGTCAGACGTACGGGCCTGACCCGGTGCTGCGCTACAACGGCTACCCTGCCGCCGATTTCATGGGAGAGGCTGATCCCACCAAGTTTTCCTCGGCGCAAGCGATGGACACGATTCGCGACATCGCCGGGAAGGTGCTGCCGAACGGCATGACCATCGAATGGACCGATTTGAGCTTTCAGGAAGCGTCGCAAGGCAAGGCGGCGCTGCTGGTGTTTCCCATCGCCATTTTGCTGGCCTTCCTCGTACTCGCCGCTCTGTATGAATCCTGGACCCTGCCGCTCGCGGTGATCCTGATCGTGCCGATGTGCATGCTGTGCGCGCTGGCCGGCGTCAAACTCACCGGGGGCGACAACAATACGTTTGTGCAGGTCGGCCTGGTGGTGTTAATGGGTCTGGCGTGCAAGAACGCGATCCTGATCGTCGAATTCGCGCGCGAGCTCGAATTACAGGGCAAGGGCATTGTTGAGGCAGCCCTCGAAGCCTGCCGCCTCCGGCTGCGCCCTATCGTGATGACGTCGGTCGCCTTCATCGCCGGCACGGTTCCACTCGTGCTGTCACATGGCGCTGGGGCGGAAGTGCGTTCCGCCACCGGCATCACCGTATTCGCCGGCATGATCGGCGTGACTCTGTTCGGCTTGTTTCTGACACCCGTGTTTTACGTCGGCCTGCGCATGTTATCCGGACGCAAGCTGATCAGGCACGATGAAGGAATGGACGTGGCACGGCCGGCAGGTCAGTTGAGCGGAGTCGAGAACCCGCATTGAGGCGGGTTAATTGACCCGAACTTTTGGTGCAGTGCGCGCCACCTTATTCTCGCCCACATGCGATGCCGCTGGCTCGAATCCATATTTGAGCAGAAGCTTTTGAATCCGGGGACTCATGAAGAAATCGGTGAATTGTTCGGCAGCCGTGCGTGACTCATCGCGGCAGGTCCACACTATCGCCTGCCCGAACCGGACCGGCGTATAGGTACCCCCCGGCATCTCATCGATAATGCGCACCTGTCCGCTGTTGTTTATCGCATCTACGCGGTACACCAGCCCCATCTCTGCTTCTTCCCGACGGATCATCTCAATGACCTCGTCGTGATGCGTGGCCGAGATCAGACGGAACCGGTCTTTATAGGAAGGATCAACCGCTCGAAGAGCCCGTGCAGTGATAGGGCCGGCGGCAGCACTTTCAAACGCCCCGATCGCAACCCTGGTTCTTCGCTCAGACAACAGGTCGTGAAAAGAAATCGGCATGGCCTGCGACGCCGCCGACATGACGAACACCAACGACGTTTGCGCATAGACCTCGGGCCCGCCGTTGAGGGTCAATCCCTTTTTCTGCAATTTCTCAAGATCCTCCACCGCGGATAGCAACACATCCACGGGCGCTCCGCTCTCGACTTCACGGCGGAGGGTTTGCGAGGAACCGTACACGACGTTGACGGTGGCCCCGAACTCACTTTCGAACATGGGCACCACTTCCTGAAAGGCCGCCTTCAGACTATAGGCCGCGCCGATCGTCAGATTTTCTGCCTCTGCAGGCTCGCCGATGGCCAGTCCTCCCACAAGCCCGACTGCCATTACGAGCGCCTTGCTGAATCTCCGGAATGTCTTCATTACGTCAACCTCCCCCGTGTTCCCTCTGCGCAGGTCTTCGCGAACATTGCCATACGCCTGCTTCCGCACACGACGAGATTGTCGCAAGATTAGTACCAGACGCATCCGTCGTCCCACGATCTCCGAAAGCCGGAACAATTGTTGAGGTTCTTGTGAAATGACGGAGCTTTTTGCATGACCGCTGAGATTTCTCGTCTGGCAAAACCGTGAGACTTTGCACTGTGCGCACAGTGCGATAATGCCCCTTCAAGAATTTGCCTTCCCGTTGTCGCAAGACGACGCAATCAAATTCAGTGATCGCTCCCTCCAAAACGTGCGAATACACGACCATTGTTGTCCGTCGTCACAACAGGCGCAGGTCGGCAAGAACCTTGCTCTATCCCGTCATCAAGAATCGCACACTGCTCTTCGTGTTCTAATCATAGATCTGCAATCCCCGTATTGCAGGACGAGGACTCGCTGTATGAATGAAATCGTCCTCATTGCCCTCCGCCGTCCCTACACCTTCGTGGTGATGTCCATTCTCATCGTGCTGCTCGGTAGCATCACGGTGCTCCACATGCCGACCGACGTGTTTCCCAATATCACGATCCCCGTCACCTCGGTGGTGTGGGCATATGCCGGCCTGCTGCCGCAGCAGGTCGAAGGACGCATCACCTATCTCTTCGAGCGCTTTCTCACTTCGACGGTGGAGGGCATCAAATACATTCACAGTCACTCGTATTACGGCAGCAGCATCACCAACATTTTCCTCCAGGATGGAGTGGATGTGGGGAGAGCCGAGGCGGATATCACGGCTATTGCGCAGACCGTCGTCAAGGCGCTGCCACCGGATATCTCGCCACCCATGGTCATGCGTCTCGCGCCCTCTTCCATCCCTGTGGCGATGCTGCAGATCAGTTCCGACCGGCTGACCCCGGCGGAGCTCTACAATCTGGCCTACATGCGAATCCGGCCCTTACTCGTGACCGTGCCGGGAATCGTCCTCCCCCACCCCTATGGCGGTCAGGACATGCAGGTCATGGTCAATCTCGACCAGCAAAAGCTGCTCGCCCGCAATCTGACGCCGGCCGACATTCACAATGCCCTCATGCAGCAGTATCTGGTGCTGCCGTCCGGCGATATCAAAATCAAGCAAACCGATTGGATCGTCCAGACGAATGCTTCCCCGATGCAGATCGAACATTTCAGCGATATCCCGGTCAAGCGGGAAGACAACGCCTTCATCTATTTGCGCGATGTGGCCACTGTCCGCCTCATGGGCCGGGTGCAGCAGAACGCGGTACTGGTGAAAGGCAAACAGACAGTTATCATCGTTGCGATGAAGAGCACGGAGGCCTCGACCCTCGACGTGGTCAATGGGATCAAGAAGATGATCCCGCGCGCGGAGCAGATCTCTCCCGAGGGCGTCGAGATCAAACTGCTCGACGACGCCTCCACCTTCGTGAAGGATTCGATTGCCGATGTGCTGCATGAAATGGCAACCGCAGGCGCACTGGTCGGCCTGATTGTGCTGCTGTTGCTCGGATCATGGCGGGCCACGGTGATCGTCTGGACGTCAATTCCTCTCTCCATCCTCACCGCCCTCATCGGTTTGCACTGGCTCGATGAGACGATCAACGTCATGACCTTAGGCGGATTGGCACTGGCCGTCGGCATCCTCGTCGATGACGCCACCGTGATGATCGAGAATATCGACCGGCATCTCGAAATGGGCAAGCCGCTCGAGCAGGCCATCGTCGATGCCGCGAATCAAATCGTGGTGCCGACATTCGTCGCCACCCTCTGCATTGCGATTGTCTGGATTCCGCTGTTCGAACTCGGCGGAGTAGCCGGCTACCTGTTCAAACCCATGGCGGAAGCGATCATCATTGCGATGCTGGCTTCCTTCATCCTGTCGCGCACCTTAGTGCCGACCATGGCCAAATACATGATGAAGGGGCACCATGTCGAACCCGCTTGAACCTGCTGAACAGCCCGGTCCGGTTGTCTCAGGCAATATCTTCGTTCGGTTTCAACAAGGGTTCGAACGCGGGTTCAACCGGTTCCGTGAGCGCTATGGGCTGCTGCTCGAACGGGCCATGGCCCGGCGCCGGGCGTTTGTCACGGTCTGCCTCGTGATCGCCGTGGCCTCGCTGTCACTCTTCTTCTTTCTCGGCCGCGACTACTTTCCCGAAATCAGATCCGGTGTCATTCAGATGCATATGCGGGCCCCGCTCGGAACACGCATCGAGGTATCCGGACGTATCGCGACGCTGGTCTCCAACAGTGTCGAAGAGCTGCTGGCCGGTGAGGTGGAAAACATCGTGAGCAATTGTGGCTTACCGGTGGGAGCGCATAACTTGGCGTTCATTCCGACGCCGACCATCGGATCGCAGGATTGCGACCTCACGATTCTGTTGAGGGATGAAAAGTCGCCGGTGTGGGAGTACCGGCGCATTCTCCGCAAAG
>CAADGJ010000169.1 GCA_900696505.1 uncultured Nitrosospira sp. | reverse complement strand
TTTCAGATAGAAGAGAGCGTGCGAGAGGTTGGGCTTCTGCGCGCGGCGAAAGAGCGAAGCGCCCGGGAGTACGGTCAGTATCGCAACCGCTTCCTCATCTGGCTGGTGTCGCTGGGGCACCTGGTGATCCCCGTCGATTTACATCAAAAAATTGCGGCGACGATTGTCATCCGTCCGGCAAACCACAGTGATGCGAGGCAGGAAGTCCGGATCATCTTCTATCGGGTGATCTGGAAGGGGGATGGCCAAGCGGACCGCAACTATATTCCACCCGGGGAGCAGAAGATGGAAATGATCCGCGATCCGGAAATTTATCAGCAATTCTTTGCGAAGCTTTCCAAGGCCGTCTTCTTGGAACCCCATTCGATTTAACGGCGAGGGTACATGAATCGGACACAATTCATCGGAGCGGTGGGAATCGTGGCAGCTGCCCTGGCGCTGCACGGCTGTGTGGCTCCGGAGCCGAGGCAAGAATTATTCGCGCCGACCGATGCGCAGATGAAAATCCGGAGTGCGCAGAGCCGCACGTTCGAGGTGACTGATTCTGCCGTGGCCATGCGCGGGGTCATCGCGGCATTGCAAGATTTGGGATTTATTATCGAACGTGCCAATGCACCGCTTGGCCTGGTAACCGCGGCGCGTTTTGCCGAACCCAATTATTATGATGTCCTTGGAGTGACGGTGACGGTGAGGCCTCAAGAAGCCGGCAAGACCATGATCCGGGCCAATGCGATCTATAACAGTAAGCCGATCGAGGACCCGAAGGTTTATCAGAACTTTTTTGCCGCCGTGGAGCGGTCATTGTTTCTGGTGAAGGACTAGCGCGTGACCGGTCCTCGTCGCTCAACGCTGTTCTCATTGCGCCGATCTGGCGGTCGGCCGATCGTGGGGAGCCTCGTGCTCCTAGCGGTGCTCGCGGGCGGCTGTTCGCCCTATGAGTGGCGACATGAAAATCAATGGGAATCGCGAGACCAGATCTGGCTGTCTGAGGCGAGCCAGGTCAAGGTACGGGCGGCACAAAGCCGGGTATTCGACGGGGCGGACCGGGTTAAGACGATTCAGGCCGTAGTCTCTACCTGTCAGGATCTGGGGTTTGCCGTCGAAGTGCTGGATGAGGCTCTGGGCATCGTTTCGGCAAAGAAGTTCGATGATTACGAACCGACCCGATTAAGGGACCCTTCCTACCATCTCTATCGAGACGACGGGCTGCTGATTCTCACTCCACACTTCCGTAGTTGGGGACCGTTTTACCACCGGAGCAATCTGGTTCGTCTCACCGTCACCGTGCGACCACGTGGAGAGGCCCAGTTGGTCGTGCGGGCCAGTGCCCAGTATTATCTGAAGGCGATTGAATCGCCCGAACCCTACCAGCAATTCTTCCGGACATTGGAACAGGCGCTGTTCATTCAGGCGAGCACATTGCCGTAGCCGGAACGATCATCAACGGGTGCATTATCGGCGGGATTCGGTGATAGGACGTTTCTGTGTGCCGTTCATCATGCCGGGCGCGAGAACCGGATCGAGGTTGAATGCCACACTGATGCGGGGGGCTTTTCCATGATAGGTGTTCACGGCATGAAAGAGCCAGCCGGGAAACAGTACACACTGTCCCGACGTGGGAGCATAAGAGATGCTGGTCCCTGCATCGTGCAATTCAGTCATGCTGTACTGAAGATACGGCGCTAGCATACGCGGCAGACACCCGCGTGGGTCGTAGATTTGTAACTCTCCTCCCATGTCTTTGTTGGAAGAAACCTCCCCGACATCCACATAGTACACCCCGGCCCAAAAACTACCGGGGTGGGAATGGGCCGCATTGGTGCCGCCGTTCCGCTGCACATTGGCCCAGACTTCTACGACATCCCACTCCGGTCGACCAGTACCCTGTCCGCAGCGCTGGGATAAGGTGGTGACCTGTTTCGCCACTTCCAACACCGGAGCAAACAGATCGCGTAGCGGTTCGCCGGCCCATTCGAGCATGGACAGATCGTGAGGCGATGACCAGCCGACCACTTCGTTATCTCGATGGGCCGGGACGGACGCCTCCCGTTCAAGAATCATGGTCGAGAGCCGGGCGTTGATGCGTGTATGGTCAGCGGGAGTGAATACCAGCAGAGGCGTGGAAAACAGAGGGGTGATTTGTATCTCGATCTCGGTCGGCATGGATGGTGTCCCATACTGATCTACGACCGCGGATGGGTGCACGGTATATCCCCGTTACAACGCAAGTCAACCTAGAGATTTACCCAGGGAGAGCGGGGAGGGCTTTCCCGGCAAAATTGGAGGCAGCTGTGGCAGAAATCCAGATGCTGCCTGGTTCAAGACGGGGGTGGCTCCTTGACAGGGCTTTGCCGTCGGCCTAGCCTGAGGTGACCAGGATCCATCGAACTCTATAACCAGGGAGGCTATCATGTCTGTTGCCCGAGTGACGGAAATCATCGCCGCATCCCCGAAGAGTTTTGACGATGCCATTCATCAGGGTATTGCCCGCGCCAATAAGACGTTGCAGCATGTCAAGAGCGCGTGGATCGAGGATCAAAAGGTGGATATCGAGGATGGAAAGATCACGCAGTATCGGGTGGCGTTAAAAGTGACGTTCGTGCTTAACGAATAAGGACGCATTATGAAAAATGTCGAGATGTCCGTCGAGGGAACCTGGTTGACCATCAAGGTGGATCTATCAAAGGAGTTCGGCCCGTCCGCGTCGGGGAAGACCACCATCATCGCGTCCACAGAAGGGAATGTCACCATCACGGGGCGGGAGGAAAAAATCGGCCTCAATGTCTATCGGAAAAAATAGAGGCGCGGGTGCCTGACCACGACTGTTCCGTCCATGAGCGGGAGAGACGAAGAACATGCGTGTGACAACAACGCACCTGAGAGGGGCAATTCCGGCTAACGGTCTGGATTCCTGTCGTCAAGAAGAGGACAATACCGTTGAGTGCGGGAACCGGATCGTACCAGAACCCTTGGGCTTCGTTGACCGCCATGCTGAGAACCCAGCCCAGTGCCCTCAAGGTGCCCACTCCCGCGATTCTCATCGTGGACGATGATCCCGACATTGCGCTTGTCTTGAAAGACCTCCTCGAGCATTCCGGATATCAGGTTCAGGTCGCCGTCACTGGTGCGGAAGCGCTGACCCGGGCGAAGACGGACTCGTTCTCAGCAGTGCTCCTCGATCTCATGTTGCCCGATATGGACGGCCTTTCAGTGCTGACCCTGTTAAAGGGCATCGACCCGGCACTGCCGGTGATCATGCTGACGGCGTTCGTGGAGGTAGCCAAGAAACACGCATCGCTCACCGAGGGTGCCTTCGGCTATCTCACCAAACCGTATGACGGCGAGGAATTGAAGGCCCTGATCAAGCGGGCCGTCGGGGTCAAGCACCTGTCGCTCGAAGCCGCTTCGGCGAAACAGGCTCTCACTGCCAGCGAGGACCGGTTTCGCGAAGTCGTGCAAACCGCGCCGGACGCCATTGTGCTTGCGGATGGGGAAGGACGTATTTTGTCATGGAACAGTGCGGCGGAGCGGCTATTCGGGTATTGGGCGGAGGAGGTCCTGGACCGGTCCCTGACCATGATCATGCCCGAACGATATCGCGACAATCACGAGCGGGCTCTGGAACGGGTGCGCACCACCGGCGATGTGCGCTTGAAGGGGACCGTCGTCACCATGCATGGCCTGCATAAGGATGGACGGGAGTTTCCCATCGAAATGTCGCTGAGTAGTTGGATCTCGAGCGGTACCCGAGTGCACTGCGGTATTGTCCGGGACATCACCGCACGGAAAGAAGCGGAAGCACGCCTGCTCCAGCAGCAGATCGAGCAACAGGCGCTGTTGGATCTGATACCAGCCATGGTGTGGTACAAGGATTCTCACAATCGCATTCTGCGGGCCAACCGGCGAGCGGCCGAGTCTATCGGGAAAACCGTGGCGGACATCGAAGGGCGATCGACCGATGAGTTTTATCCGGAGGACGCCGAACGGTATCATCAGGACGATTTGGAAGTCATCGTGTCAGGTCGACCGAAACTCGGCATCATCGAGCCCCATCGAGCGGGAGGGAAGAAGCACTGGGTACAAACAGACAAAGTGCCCTATCTCGACCCGGCGGGAAAGGTCATTGGTGTACTGGTCTTCGCGCAGGACATCACGGACCAAAAGCGGCATGAAGCCGCGCTTCGCGAGAATCAGGATCTCGTACGGATGGTGATGGAAGCCACCGGCGACGGCATCGTGATTGTGGATGGCGACGGGAATATTCTGGCCGTGAATACACGGGTGGCGGAGTTATTCGGTTATGCCTCAGGGGATCTGACGGGGCAATCACTCCAGCGGCTCATTCCTTCACTGTTCAGTTTTGGGAAATTCGAGTTGGCATCTGACCGCGGCGCTTCGACGATGGGAGAGTCGTTACCGCTCAACCCGACATGCGTCGGCCTGCATAAGGACGGCGCAGAGATTGCTGTCTCCATCAGCTCGACGATGCTGATGACGGCAAATGGAGCGCATGGCGTCGTTGCCGTTCACCCCCTGGGCGGCCCCGGATGAACCTGCGCTTTGCGTTCATCATCCTGGTGCTGGCGTTCATTGCACTGCTGCTTGCCATCGGCGTCCTGACGGCGATTCGATGGCTCAGGATCCACTATCCCGAGCGTGCCAACGCCATCCTCGCGGCAAGCGCGGTGATTGTCGCCGGGGCCGTCATCATGACCATAATCGAAATGAACGATCGGCCGATGTTCCGGCCGCATGATCTCATCACCTTGCAAGAGCCGGTCGTGGCACGAACGATTCCTGGCGATCGCGGGGCGGGCAGCGCCACCTGCGTCATCGACCTGCATGAACATCTGGGCGTGTTGGAGATTGAAATCGAGCGGGGCGCGCTGAAGGCACGGGTCGAAAGTAACAATACCTCCGCGCCTGTGTTTTGCCCGATCGGCACAGAAGTGCGTATCGACCTGAACTGGCTGCATCGTCTGACCATCACTCGCCGGCAAACGCAGGTGAGCGGGCCGTAGCTACCCCCTGGGCGCTCTTGACTGATCGAGGTGGAGAGGCCTATCGTACCCGAGTGGGGGGAGTTAACGCCCCGGGGGAATATGTACAAAAAGGGGATTGAGTGTTGAGGATGGTGTGCATGCCCGGCTTGTACCGGGAAGCCTGAAGTCCTCCCGA
>CAADGJ010000168.1 GCA_900696505.1 uncultured Nitrosospira sp. | reverse complement strand
TGAAGCTGGTCAAGCTCAAGGACAGTCATCGCGCCGTGAAGTTTTCCCGTATCAACATTTTCACCCGCGACGGCTACTGCTGCCAATACTGCAAACACAAGTTCCGCACGGAAGAACTCACGTTCGATCACGTCGTGCCCATTGCGAAAGGCGGCCGGAAGACCTGGGAAAACATCGTGACGGCCTGTTGGCGATGCAACAACCGGAAGAGCGGGAGGACGCCGGAAGAAGCCAACATGCGTCTGATCAAGAAACCCGTCAAGCCTCGCTGGAGCCCCACGGTCACCATCACCATCGGGATTCGCAACACCCCGGAAAGCTGGCGTGATTATCTCTATTGGAATCTCGAGCTGGACGCCGATTCTCCGGACACCTAGCGTCCTTAGCCGTTAATAGACCTTATCGATCGTAATCATGAGATCGCGGCCCCCGGGCAGGGTCGGATTCTTCGGGTACCGTCCTTCCATATCGCCCGGTTGCGGTTGGCCGGCTTGGCCATCGCGATCCAGGCGGGCGATCACATCGACCATCCCTTTCAGCTCATTTCCCTTTACCATCACATCGTCGTTGGTAATTTCGAACTGGACGGGAAACTTCGGTCCGTCGAATCGTTTGGCCGCGATAGGTCGCGGAGGACCGGTTGGTCGGCGCACGATGACAAACAGCACGTCCGTCGGTTTGACCTGATCGGCCAGATTGGGAGCAATTTGTACCTGTCCTGCGATCGATCCTCCGCCTTGATCCGGCTCCCCGATGTGGGCCACACCGAAATAGGCTGCCACGGCCGCCAGGCCGATGATTCCGCCGGCCATCGCCAGGGACCGTCCTGTATATTCAGCCACAATACACTCCTTTGTTGGCGCAAGAGCTCTGAAAGCGACCGTCTTGAACTGCGGGCGCATTATACCCAGCTCATAGCGTAAAGGGGAATGGCGCGGACGGTTTACCCTGCGAAATGCCCTGTTGTATGATACGCGTTCACGTTATTCTCGGCTTGTTGGAGGAACATCAATCATGGCTGCAAATTCCGGGTTTCAAATTTCCCTCGATGTGCGCGGGTGGCCGGTCCTCGTCATTGGCGGCAATGAGGAAGCGGCTGAGAAGGTGCAGCGGCTGTTGGATGCCGGCGCCAAGGTGACGGTCGTCAGTCCCACGCTCCACGAAATGCTTCGCAAGCTCGCGGCCTCTGCGAAAATCATTCATCGCGGACGACATTTTCGCGCCAATGATCTGGAGAGCGTCATTCTGGTCTTGAACACCTTACGCGATGATCGCGAACTCGCACATTCGTTGATCAGGCTGGCTCGCGAACAGAAATTCCTGCTATGGTCCGTCGACCAGCCCGATGTTTCGAACGTCGTCATGCCTGCTGTCGTCAGCTCCGGCCACGTGCGTGTGGCGATCAGCTCCAGCGGCCAGGCGCCGGCCTTATCGGGATTCATGAAAGAAGATCTGGAACGGATACTGGATAGCGAATTTGCCGCTTTTGTCGATTGGCTCGCCCAGCTACGCGAGCAGGCAAAGGCCAACGAGCCGGATGCCGAGAAGCGCCGCGCACTCCTGCGTGAAGCGCTGGATGGATTCCGTCTCCTGGGCAAGGTGCAATACCCGAAGGTCTGGCAGGAGCAGCGCGCCAGTCAGCAGGCGCCCGCGGCCCCGGCATCGACGACATAGGAAGGACAACTGGACCATGGTGTTATTGGAATTCAGCATGTCGCCGCTGGGCAAGGGCGAAAGTGTCAGTAAGTATGTCGCGCGCTCCCTGGACATTATCGACAAGAGCGGAGTGGACTATCGATTGAATCCGATGGGCACGGTGCTGGAAGGGGAGTGGGACGAGGTGATGGCGGTCGTCAAGAAATGCTACATGCGCATGCGCAAGGACTGTAATCGCGTATCCTGTAGCATCAAGATCGACTATCGCAAGGGACCGAAGGGACGGCTCTCAGGCAAAGTGTCCAGTGTCGAAAAACAGCTGAAGCGGAAGCTGAAGATCTAATCACGCTCATGGCGCGGTGACGTCGGGACGGGCGTCATAGCGCAGCGTGCCTTCGGTCTTGAAGCGGACCGAGAGACTGGCGGTCTGCACCGCCAGGTCTTCCAGCGACAACTGCCGCACCGTCCCTCGCAACCGTCCACCGGTCAGCTCGCGGTTGAGCCCCTTTTCGAGTGCCTGCCGCATGAGGTCTAATTCCTCGCGAATCGGCAGCGACAGCCTGCCGGCCAATTCTTCCCGCAGCGGTTCATGGAGCCATTCTTCGGCCAGGTCCGTGGCGGGGGTGCGTTCCTTGATGGTGTAATCGACCTCCCGGAACAGAATACGCCCTGCGGATTCATCGTAGGCCGGTGTCCCCTTGAGGCGCAGGGTCAGCGGTAATAACCCTCGCAGGACCAACTCGACGCCCACCTGATGGCCCAATGGATAGAGCGTCGCGTTGACGATCTTGATCGTCCCCACGCCCAGCGACCATTCCTGACCGATGACGGCCTCACGCAGCCGCTGGTTCGCTTCTTCGATCGGCACTTGCAGGTCAAAATCGACGTGAAACCCGTCGTCACGGAAGTGATCCTGTGGCTCAGGCAGGGGCAGATGGCGCGACGCGGGTTTGGTGCCGCGTACGACCGTGGGCCGTGCGATCACACCATACCCGGCTGCGGGACTTCCTGATAGCGGTGCGACTCCGGCCGCGGCGGTGGTATCAGGGTTCAGCATGAGCCACAATTGTTCTGTCTCATCCAGCAGCATGGGCTCTTGAAGATCGTTCCAGATTCGGGCGACTGCCGGTTTAATGGGGACGAGGCTGGCCGCTTTCCGATCGATTGCGGGCAGCACTTCCATCAAGTCGCTTCGATAGACTTGCACCATCAACGGGCTTGCGTCCACGCCTTGTTCGGACAAGACACAGGATTGAGCAGACTGCACCGCGCTGACCTGACTCGCAGGGACCACCGTATAGCTACGACCCTGCTTGAACATCGTTGCCACCGTGACCGAAAGCCGACCCGTTCCCGTGGAGGCATCGCGTTGTCCGCACTCGGCGATTTTGGTGATCGACCCTTTGATCTGCTTGGCATATTCCACGCCGAATGGCACGGTGCTCTGTGACAATAGTCGGTCTCCTGCGGTGGTCGAACCCTGTTCGTCTGGCCAGAGCCGATACTTGAGAAAGCCGCTCCCACCGCCCAATGTGACCCATTCACGACCGCGGCTTCGATGGGCGGCCAGTTGCTGATTGACGTTCCCATACAACTCTGCAAGCGGTGTGACCGGAATCGGAATGTGGATGGTCATGGCGGAAGGTTTTGTTCCCTCGAATGCCGGTGCCTGAGTTCCCGCAGCCATCGCTGATGTGACCGGGGCGGCAAGCAGGACGAGGGCGAACCATTGCATCAGCTGTCGCTGCGTCCACGGGATCCAGCAGGTCATGTTCATGCCCTCATGCGATTTATGGGATGGATTGTGATCAGACTGCGCGTGTGCGGCTACGTATCGACTATGAGGGAACCGGGGCAGGGAAGGCAAGCGGATGTCGCGCCGCCATTCGGTAAAGACCTGTGCTGAGTCTCGAAGGTGTCAGCTGGTTCGGGACGCGCTATCGGTCGGAGCCATGAGTGGGCGATAGCGGCGCGGCACGCGGGGACCAATGGCGCAGAGAATCTCGTAGGGAATGGTCTGTTGCCAGGCGGCGAGGTCGGCTGCGGTGATCCGTTCAC
>CAADGJ010000167.1 GCA_900696505.1 uncultured Nitrosospira sp. | reverse complement strand
CCGATGACGAGGGCCAATCCGCCCAGCGTCATGATGTTGACGCTTTGGCCGGTCAGATACAGAGCGACCAGCGCCACCGTCAGCGAGAGGGGGATGGCCAATCCGACCACCAGCGCCGCTTTCACGCTGGCGAGGAAAATAAAGATCATCAACCCTGCCAGACCAGCGCCCAGCAAGCCTTCCTTCTGAAGATTGGCAATGGACTGCCGGATATAGAGCGATTGATCATAGAGAAACTTCACAGCAGTGCCGGCGGGAATTTCGGTGAGTTTGGACAGTTTGGCGCGGATGCCATCGGTGACTTCCAGCGTATTCGCGCCTTCCTGCCTGGTGATGGGAATGTAGGTGGCTTCGCGGCCGTTCACGCGCACGATCGAGGTCTGTACGGCGGCGCTGTCCGCGGCCGTGCCGATATCGCGGATCAGAACCGGGGTGCCGTTGACGATCTTGATCGGTAGGTCATTGATCTTGTCCACGACGTCCACAAGGCTATTGGAATAGACGTAATAGTCGAGGTCGCCGATTTTGATATCGCCTGCCGGAATGATGGCGCTCTGCTGGTTCAGCGCGTTCACGACATCGGAGGGGGAGATACCGCGCGCAAGCAGCCGCTGTTGGTCCAGGAAGACGGTAATTTGCCGGACCTTGCCGCCCAAGGGCGGACCGAAGGAAATGCCGGGGATATTGGCAATCTGCTGGCGCACGGTGAAGTAGGCGAGATCGCGAATTTCTTTCGGACCGAGCGCATCGCTGGAAATAGACAGGTAGCCCACCGGCAAACTGGAGACGCCGAATTTATAAACAGAGGGTGGATACACGCCGGGTGGAAGCAGGCGGATGATGCTATAGGCCAGGCTGGTCAGTTCGGATTGTGCCGCGTCGATGCCATAGTCCGGTTGAAAAAAGACTTTGATGTAGCTCATCCCCGCGAGCGATTGGGATTCGATATGTTCGACGTAGCTCGCTTCGACGAAGCGTTGCTCCATCTTCAGCGTGATCGCGCCTTCCATTTCGCTGGGACTCAAGCCTCGATAGAACGTGGTGACAAGGATGGAGGGCAGCTTGATTTCGGGGAAGATGTCCACGCGCATCTTCTGGTACGACACGCCGCCGAGAATCAGCGCGATCATGCACAATGCGAAGACGGCATACGGATTTTTCAGCGCGGCACGGGTCAGCATGGGGCAGCCATCCGTTGGGTGCAGTTATGTTCCAGCCAAAATTTCCAGAGATGCAGGGAAAGGGTCACGAGGTCATCGAATTGTCCCGGCTTGACGACGTACCCATTGGCGCCCCCGCTGTAGCAGGCTCGAACATCCGCTGTGTCGTCTGAGCTGGTCAGGATGACGACAGGAATGTGTGCGACGCGCGCCTCCTGCTTGATGCGTTTCAACACATCCACGCCTCGTTCTCCTCTGAGCTTGAGGTCGAGCAGAATCAAGGCCGGCTCCTCGTGCTGCACATGTTCATGCAGGTAGGCCATGGCCGCCTGGCCCCCTTCCACAATATCCAGCCGCCCCTTGTAGCCGGTTTGCGTAAGGGCCTGGCGAAACAATTCGCATTCGCCGGGGCTGTCGTCGATAAGGAGGATGGAGCATGAGCTAGGCATGGCAGATCAGTAACGCAGGAATTGTGCCGGGATCATCGAGTGGTGTGGTGTCGCCATAAGCCTACGAAAGCGCAAGGGGTCTGCGGGCGCTCATGAGAGGAGGTTGCTTCAGCGACGGGGACGACGCCGCGACAGGTAGGAAGAAATTCCAGAGGGGTAGGGCAATATTCCAGTGCGCGTTCTGAAGCCAGTTTTGACAAATGTGGAGGGGCTGCCCGGGATTTGTCGATTGGCCTCCAGGGCCTTTCCTAGGCCGGTTGTCTGGTTGAAATGGCTAGCATAGCTCCAGACGTTGCGAGAGGGCACCGAACATTTCCACTCCCGCCTTCGATTGCTCCAGGAGGATTCGCCGTCATGTCAGATGATCATTCGACTCCGGACTCGAGTCGCGGGTGGCGTCTTATCTGCACCAGGGATTTTGGGTTGCTGTGGTGGGGACAAACGACGTCTCAGATCGGTGAGGGGCTCAACAAGGTTGCGCTGTTGTGGTTCGTGTATGAGCTGACCGGATCGGCCATGAAGATGACCATGGTCGGTCTGTTGCAGACGATTCCTCCGCTCGTGCTGGGTCCGCTAGTCGGCGTCTATCTGGATCGCATGCCCAAAAAGCCTGTCATGATCTGGGTCGATATTCTTCGCGCGCTGCTCACACTGCTCATTCCGACGCTCTATGCGCTGGACATGCTGTCGATTACAGGACTGTACGGCATTATTTTTCTCACGTCGGTTGTGTCCACCATATTCGGTCCCGCTCTCGTGTCGGCGGTTCCGTTATTGGTTCGGCCTACTGAACTCATGTCGGCCAATGCTCTTATTCAGGGCACCAATAATATCGGGATGCTGCTCGGCCCGGCGATCAGCGGCATTATGATCGCCCTCATCAGGGCAGAGAACGTGCTGTTCGTGAATTCCGCTACATTCCTGATATCGGCCCTGTGCCTCATGCCGATCCGTTTCTCTCCTTCGCATGCCGTGTCCAGCGAGCAGGCTACGTCCGTCTGGCAGGAACTCCAGGTCGGATTTCGATTCATCTTCGGCCAGCAGTCGATGGTTCTCACGCTGGTCATTATTTCATCGCTCTACAATCTCGGCGTGAGCGCCTTTGTGTTTATTTTGCCGGTTTACGCCAAGGAGTTTCTTCAGGTCGGCCCGGTACAGTTGGGTTGGTTGTGGTCCGCCCTGGGTGTCGGCATGCTGGCGGCCTCGGCCTGGCTGGCGTTGAAGCAAGAGAGTGATATCCAGGGGCGCTTGCGCATCGTCGTGAGCGGGATGACGATCGGCGGCCTGGCGGTATGCAGTTTGAGTCTGCTGGAAACGCCGCTGATTGCGGCCGGAATCGTGATCATCGTGGGAGGCAGCACGGCGGTGCTGAATCCGATCATCTGGGCACTCTTGCAGGAGTTAACGCCGGAACATCTGATCGGTCGCGTCGTGACCACCTTCAGCGTCGGCTCCATGGCGTCGGCGATGGCGGGGATGACGGGCTTCGGGTGGGTGGCCGATGCCGTAGGCCCCGCCGCGAGCCTGGTGGCACTCGGCCTGGTGTTGCTGCTCACGGCAGCGGTGGCTGTCGCCTGCGTACGTAGAACATGCGCGTTGCCGGTGGCGCATGCGTGAGCATGTGTGACGTTCAGTATCCCCCGTCGTTCCCGTCTAGGACGACATGCAATGAGCCAAGGCGATCACCCCGTCGCCAGCGAAAGGATCAGAATGCGTGGGACACCTCTCGCCTTTCAGCCTTGCTGATTCCCCTCCTGCCGCAAACGTTTATACTACGAATATGTCCGATACCCATCGGTGGCTGCTGACCCGTGACTTCGGTTTCATGTGGTGGAGCCAGGTGCTGTCTCAAGTGGCTGAAGGCATCAGCAAGCTGGCGCTGTTGTGGTTCGTCTATGCGGTGACGGGGTCGCCCCTCAAAACGACGGTCATTGGGCTCCTCCAGACACTGCCGCCGATACTCTTCGGCCCGTTCATCGGCGTCCTCGTCGATCGGTTTCCCAAGAAAACGATTTTGATCACGAGCGATGTCGCAAGAGGTCTGTTGATCGGCCTGATTCCCTGTCTGGTGCCGATCGAACATTTCACGGTCGAATCCCTCTACGTCCTGACATTTCTATTCGGCATAGCTACGGCCGTATTTGTACCGACACTGTCATCCGCCGTTCCCTTTATGGTGGCTCGCCCGCAGTTCACGGCAGCCAATGCGCTCCTGCAAAGCACGACCAGTCTCGGTATCATCATCGGGCCTGCTGTCAGCGGACTCGGTATTGCGTTCTCGGGATCGCAGGATGTGCTGTGTGTGAATGCGTTGACCTATTTCGCATCCGCAGCCTGCCTGTTGCCGATCCGGTTGCGAGCGACGGAGCAGGCACCAGACTCCAGTGCGGGCTGGAGACCGTTCATCCGGCATCTCCTCGAAGGCCTGCGGTATGCCTTTCTGACTCATCGCACGCTGCTGATCCTGATTGTCCTCGCCTGCATCTATACGTTCGGCAGTGGCGCATTCACGACACTGTTTCCCGTATTTGGACGCCAACTGCTGGGCCTTGGCCCGGTCGAGGTGGGATATCTCTGGTCCTGGCTCGGAGTGGGGCTGCTCCTCTCATCCATAGGCCTGATCTGGTTGAGCGCCTGGGATCTTCACAAACGGCTGTTGGCAATTGCGGTGTCCTGTGCACTGGCAGGTCTGGCGGTAGTGGGGCTGACATGGACCGATAGTGTGGGCATGGCGTCGGCTTATGTAGTCTGTATTGGAATCGGCCTGGGCACCTGGACCCCGATCGCCTGGGGCATCATTCAAGAAGTGGCTCCGCCCGGCATGGTCGGCCGCGTGATGGCCGTGTACACAGCCATGGCCACCGCGACCTCCATGCTTGGGATGAGCGCCTTCGGCTGGGTAGCGGAGTCGTTCGGCTCGATTACCAGCGTCCTCGGAATCGGCGGAGTCATGGGTGTGTTGGCCTGGGGCAGCGCCTGGTTTGGAGGAAGGATTCGCACCGTCGGAGTGACAGAGGGAGGGAACCGCAGTTAGCGCAAGTTGCCGCGATCAGGAGACGCCTAACCGCCCGCACATCGCCCATCCAGTACGCTCGCCATTCTGCCTGCAACAAAGTTGAACCCCACCCGCTTGTTACGTCCGGAAAAAATAGCGACAATGCGCCGGCCAGTCGGCAAGACATGGTCTGTTCGAACAATCTGACTCAGTACAAAAAGCAACGGTATGTGTAGTTATGCATGAGAACAGTCCAGAGTCATCGCGTTACACACGTGCATCCGGTCCTCGCTGCTCACCAGTCGTCTCTCACCGGTGATATCACTGTTCCATAGAGACAAGGCGAGGTCTCAAAGCTTCGGTTGGCTTCCTCCGTGGTCTGCCCCGTTGCTCGTCATGCTGCTCTGCGCATCACCGAGTTGGGCAGAGATGGGAGCTACTGAGGAACTCGCCAAAAAGTTCCAGACGCCTCTGACGGATGTCGTCTCAGTACCGTTTCAGTACAACACCTTCTTCGGTGTCGGGCCAGGCAACGCCACATCGCACCTGTTGAACATCTCTCCCGTTGTGCCGGTTCGCT